>CAZCPP010000032.1:0-19206 GCA_964500655.1 uncultured Anaerolineaceae bacterium
TCAGAGATATCACCCGTGATACGGACTTGTTCTGCACATGAGCCAAAATGAAACTATTGAATCCCCACAAACTCTCATCCTCTCATCGAAATTGCACCTATGATTATATTATCGCAAACCATATACAGAAAAACCAACTTCCAGCACAATTGTTCTACAATAATTATGCTCATCTTCACGATGGGCCTGGCAGTAGCGAATTGCACTCATAGGGGCGAGAAAATAACGGCTGAAGCTCATTCCAGTCTCACCCAGCCAGCTATCACTGAAGCGGTTACAGTCGTTCGTGGGACAACCTCGGAAGTCACAAAGTTTCCTACACTAGACCCTAATCAACATTTGGTCTTAGCTCTGAAACAAATGTGCTGGATCGCATATTCCCCTACTCACTTTGATCCAACAGCTAACCCAATCCAATGGCCATCAGCGGAGGATGTGAGTAAGGACTTGCATGTATTGCGCCACTATGGATTTAACGGCCTGGTCACTTATAGCTCCATTTATGAAGATCCAGACTCATCCGCACAAATGTTAGATATGCCCGCCTTGGCTCAGCAAGCTGGTTTCAAAGGAATGATCGTTGGAGTGTGGGACCCTACTAACCCCATTGAACTTCAAGTTGCCGAGCAATTTGGAGAATATTCCGTGGTCATCGGTTATTCAGTAGGGAACGAGGGCCTGGATATGCGTTACGATCTGGATACACTTATCACCTCGATGGAAAGGTTACGAAGAACAACAGGTAAACCGGTTACCACAACCGAACAAGTGCATGACTATTACGAAAATTCGCCCCTCTGGGAAATATCTGATTGGATATTCCCCAACGCCCACCCATATTTTTCTGGATACACTGATCCACAAGAAGCCGTCGCATGGACGGAAAAAGTCTTCAAGACTTTAGATAGGGTAACAGAAAAACCGTTGATCTTCAAAGAAGTTGGATTGCCGTCCGGCGGAGACCAAAACCTTAGCGAGATAAATCAAGCAATGTATTACCATTTATTGGAGGAAACAAATGTATTGTATACGGTATTTGAAGCTTTTGACGCCCCTTGGAAGCATCTCAGCCCCATAAACCCAGATGGAACGTACCCCTGGCCTGATCCAGAGCCACACTGGGGGATACTTACCAATGACCGGAAGCCAAAAGAAGCAACGGCGAACATCTGCCCAACTCACTAACAAATCAATCTGATCTAGCTCTCGATGATACAGCGAACCATTAGGAAATTGTGTAAACTTACCCAGAAAGATTTGGGCAGATCGTAACTCTCCATTTCATACATTACCAGACGCATAAAAGAACATTGCTGAAGCAATCCTGATTTCAACACATCAGCCACCGGTTTTATGCCGGTGGCTTTTCGGTGGATAGAACACATGTTCTATATAATACAGCGTCCATATCGCCCCTTCAGAGAATTAATACCGTATCCAAACACCTATCCATTGGAGGAACTGATCCGACAGGGTGGGGGAATGGCAGCCACTATTTGATCACATACACCACACTATGAAGTGACATTTCCTTGGTTTGCTGTTTGCCATCACATCAATCGCCTCGCTCGAATATTTCGTAGTAATCCTTATCAAGCGCCGTATCTGCCAAATGGGCATATCGGCTGGTCGTTTGCACATTTTGATGCCTGGCCAGTTCTTGTGCTACCTTGATATTGCCTCCTGAGCCAATCAGGGCAGTAGTGACGAAATAATGCCGGAAAGTATGTGGGGTGATCGTACCTACCGCGTCAGCGCTTAACGCTTCCCGGATTCTCTGATCGACGATATTCCTTCCCGTCGCTGTGGTGATCGGCTTGGTGATTTTGCCAGCACCCCGGTCGTGCCTGGCGAAAACAGGTAGTGATTGTAGCTGGCGTCCTGTATTCCCATCTCTTCCTGCTCTTACATAAATATACTGCTGTATCGCCTGGATGGCTCGTGAGGTGAACCGGACCACGTTCTCACGGTTTCCTTTGCCGATGATGATCGCCCTGTACTCGTTCCAATCGATATCGCCGCGCCGGAGAGCGCAGGCCTCGTGTACGCGCAAGCCTGTGTCTGCCAGGGTGAGCAGAAAAGCACGATCGCGCAAATTGCGCAGGTGTTCTCGCTCATCTTTAGACGGGACTGAATTGAGCCTGCTGGCGTATTCGAGAACCGCCTCGATCTCTTCGCGCGGAAATTGAGGGAGGCGGTACCCGGGACGTTGCGCACGCTGGCGAATAAGAAGATCAATGCGCGAGAGATTAGGAGACAAAAGATCTTCCGCAGCCAAGAATTTATAAAACCCCGTCGCCGCGGTCAGGTAGAGCCGTTCTGTAGTGGGCGCCAGTTCCTTCTCCTTTGTGGATTCGATGAGCCAGTTGACCGCTTCTTCGGGCAAATCCACACAGAGCGCTTCTGGTGGCGAAAATCCATGTTCTTCCAACACGGTGATGAACGCCTGAAGCGCATATTCGTAAGTGCGCGCCGTGTTTGGAGAACGCGAGTGCCTTACGGTCTCAATATAGGTTTCGATGGCTTGTGCGATAGTCACAGAAGTAGTCATATGTTAAGGAAGGAGCCAGGCAGTTGAGAGTGATTAGGGGCGTTTTTTCTTTATCGTTTATGTTTTTCTAAATGTTAATTAACCGAAACATAAACTAAATCAGTGTACCATCATCTTTCCTCTGGCGTCAATGGGGGGAGCTCCACTTGAGGGTTGTTCGAGTTAGCATACCTGGTTCGTCAGTACGCGGATTATGTCTGGCTATGGAAGTAGCAAAACGCTGGCCTGCCCCCACTCTCGGATAACTGGCGGAAAAACAGAACCTCCTGTGCGTGGCAGTGGTTAGAGAATTCATGTGACCGCGTGGGTGGATCCCCAATCGTCATATTGATCCGTTTGGTCAAATGCGTACCTCTCCCCTACCCTCTTTACCATATCCCCGCCGATTGTGTCTGACTCCCCGGCCAATAATTTGATGATCCGCACTTGACAACCCAACCATAACATGCGCAATATACATGAAAAGTATCATACTTTTTTTGTATATTATGTGATAACTCCCGACCTTTCACAGGCACCTGAATGAAATCAACCCCAACAGCCGGTCAAGGCGGTGCTTGCTGTTTCAGCGATTTCTCAAGCAGAGATGTGGTTATCCAACCCCCACTGGATGAAAGCCATGGTATCTTCATATTCGCGAGCGGTCAAGGAAACGAATTCGGCGCGCGCGCCTACGTCACGACAGTAAATCGCGCGGCCAGAAATGGCCTCGAAACGAGTGATTGGCGACGCTCCGTTCAACACCAATAGGTCAATATCGTCGAATTGAAGATTTTTTTGCAATTCAGCCCGTAACTCGGCGCGCTCGTCCAATGATGGGGAGGTTTCGAAATACACTGCGACATCTAAATCACTCCCATCCCTGATTACTCCCTGCTGAGCCGAACCAAAAGCCCAGGCAGCGATCACATTGGTAAAGGGTTTGAAGACCAGCGCGGCTCTATCCCAATCAATTCTTTTTGACATAAGCCAGAATCTCCGCACGGAAGCGCTCGAAATCGCCCAAATGACGGTTGACCATGCCAGCCAAGATTTCATCATCTACACGCTCATAGCGATGAACGACGAAATTGCGAAACTGCACCATTTTTTGATAGGCATCGTACTCAGACAATGCCCCAAGTTGAATGCAGCGCTGAATAGCTTCTCCCCCCGTTGTCGATGGGGTCTGCCCAGATATTGAAATCAACCGCTGGCATATATCCATTACAATTTCAACCAGGATCTGCAAATCGCGCTCAATTGCCCGCTTCGTGCGCCAATCCTCCTGCAATTGCTGCACACTGACTTTCCCTAATGAACGCAATTCTCCCAAGGTAGTATCGAGCGACTCCAGCTTACGAATGATCACGCCATTGACATCCATAAGCTCAATTATACTCGAACTGTTTGGCCGTAGAACTGTATAGGTATCAGTCGCTCCTCTCAGTGAACCATCCAGGCCACAGGCCGGGGTTTCCGGTTTCACAGTTCCTGCCTGATCAAAGTAGGTCTTCGTGAACTCCACCAGCGTGACTTCCCGTAGTTCCAGAGATACGCTTGATGTCCACACAATATCTGTCATTCGCGAAGGCGGGTTGGATTCCCTGAACCGAGAGCGAAATGATCGAAATTCACTTTCCGCTCTATCTAGAAACGGCACTCGGTGAAAGACGATTCGCCGATCCCCGCCAAGCTGTAATTCGTTGAGCCTGCGCTGTCTCTGAATGACTTTCCACAGTCGATGCAGGAGAGTGAGTTAGCATGTTTTGGTGCGCCTTACGTGCTGGGAAGCCCTCAGATTCCTTGGCGGGTTTTCCAATGTCGCCGATATGGCGGGGATCGCCCTGAAAACGGATTGCTTTCTTTTGAGTGATTGCCCTCCGCACTTTATCCCGGTAGTGCGCAAACATCACGATGTTGAAAATCGCTGATCCGGATGCCAGTGCCATGGCGAGCATAATCAGCAAGACCTTCGTCATTTCGAGCTCGTCGGTGATTTTCCGAATGCGAGTTGTCTCTGTTTGCAGCCACTGCTCTTGAGACTGGACCTGGGCTTCTCGCAGTGTGAGAGTCTGAGCCAGCGCATCAAGCCTCTCTCTTTCAGCGCTTTGGCTTTCGCGTTCATCCTCAATTTCCTGCCACTCTTGTTGCAGTCTGGCTTTCTCCTCATCTTGGGCAATCAGCTGGCTGGTAAGCTCCTCTTCGCTTCTGTAAAGTTCCTGCCATTTAGCATCGAGCGCAGCCTTTTCATCCGAAAGTTGGGCGTTTTCACGCTCAATCAATGCCCATCGATCCTCAGCTTCTTGCTCCCGACTGGTGACTACCCCTTCTTGATCGCGAAGTGCCGCCTCGCGCTCATCAAGTGCTTTTTCCCACTCTATTAACCGTTCGGCATCATCAGTATCGTCGGGATTGATGGCTTCATAACCGGTGGGCTGATTCTCATCACCTGGTTGTGAGTCTGGAAACGCATCTCCAAATGCCTTCGCGCCGAGGTAATATATCAACATTCCCAGACCGATCAAAAGGAGAAAAGCTTTCGTTAGGCCTTCCATATCTACCTCCAGTCAAACGGCTTGCGAAACTTACTTTAATTGTTGCATAACTGGAGACACGATTTCGCCCCCAAACCTGTTGCAGATGCCAAACAATATGCTGGAGTCGGGTTGCAATATGCTGACTTAAAGCTGTAAAGGCCTGACAATGCACCGTCAGGCCGCTAACAATTGTAGTATAGGTAATCTAATCAGGCTTGAGAATCAGCCGATATCCTGCATTTGGCTCAGTGACTAAGTAGCGAGGCTGACTGGGGTCATCCTCAATCACTTTGCGGATGCGCCCGATCAAGGTGTGCAGATAGCTTTCCTCATATTCCCCATTTAGCGCGACTTCTAAAATGTCTTCTTTACTACATACCTCATTAGCATGTTGGTAGAGATAATGAAAAACCGCAAAGGGTCGAGGGGGCAAACGATCTTCTCGACCCCCGATCATTATAATCCGGGCCTTTTCATCCTCAAGACTGATCTCATAAACTGGTGAAGATACGATTGGAGTTTCATCTGTTTGCTCAAGCTTCAGCCTTTCAGCGATCATCGCCATTGAAAGCAGGATGTGTCCTAAGCGCGCCCATTCGGTAGATGGAAGAGGGAAACCAGGATTGAATTCCATCAAGCGGCGCGCGGCGTGGAAAAATAATCCCAGGTGATAAGCAGCGATGTCTCTGCCCGTGGGCCGGGCAGCCAGTTTGCGAATAAGCTGAATCGCGCGCTCCGGCTTGCGGACAATCTGCTCTAGATCCCTTGTATCGGGGTTGGCGAAATCTGTAAAGACCAAACAACGTTCTAACTCGTGGCGGCGCTGAAGCTCCTTCGTTTCCACCCAATCAAAACGAATCGCGGCTTCCAGCGTCACATAATTCCACAACAGGGGCGCCAACCCGGCCTCGGCAAAATCGGTCAGCCAGGTGCGACCTGAAGCATCGGTCACGATATTGTCCCCCGAAAGCGTTCCAGGTGTTGTGACCGATACCGCCGGCTGCCTCGTCACAATTGCCTGGGAGAGAAGCATCAGGGGGTTAGAATAGGTAAAAGACTGACCGTTGAAGCGGACGAGCAGTGTTTCTTCTGATCGCTCGAATCTGGCCCCCAAAGTCGGCATTTGAGCTTCGATAGCGCTAATACGCTCTTCAAAGCGTTGGTGGGCAAATTCATCAGTCAGGCGCAGGCGTTGGCGGTATGCGGTGTCAAGGGAAAGCCCTTCCATAGGAATAGGTTTTTCCTGGTGCCAGGTCTCTAAAGTCTGCCGGTACAAGGTGTTCAAAGCGGCGTTGAATGTCTTTTCGGGGCCAAGTTGGTAAAGCTCGGACAGGGTTTGAACCTGCTCCAAATCGTTGCCGGCGAGGGTGTAGGCATTGGCGGCAAAGTGTGTTGTCTCGGCTCGCATCTTCTCGCTTATCGCTGTGCCTGTCTCGCTCGGTGCTTTGGGGGCGTATTCGTCAAAGCGTTGCGCCACACCATTGATGATTTCATTTTTCCCACAGACTACGACGAAGGATTCTGGTTTCATGCTCACTTTGAAAGCAAAGACTACAAGAGCGATACAGCCTTTACGTATCCACAACAGACGATCAATGCGGATATGGTCTTTTCCATAAAAAAGGCGGCGTAGCAAGTCTTCAAATTCTTTAGCGCGATTTAGTAAACGTTCACTTTGAAAACCAGAATCGATGAGTTTTACTAATCCATGTTGATCACGTACTTTCCAATTGATCATAAGGTCCCAGTTGATACGAACATAGAGGTTGAAGGCTCGAAGCACCGCTTCCAATAAAACGCTTAGGCCTTTCCGCTTGTCTACGTAATCAACAGCGGGTGGAAGAGTTTTATTATCCCACCTCATTGCATCACGAACATCTTCATGTGCTGGGAATTTCGTAAGTATTAGTTTGGGGGTAGAACGGGCGGCTTCTCTCGCTAATAGTAAACCACTTCTGTCTTTCTCGCTATCATCCGTTAGACGCAAATCAAGGATGGCTAGGTGAATATGCCGAGTCTCAAGAATATTCCAGGCTTCTCGCGAGCTGGCTGCCTTTATAACTCGAAAGCCTTCTGATTCTAGGAATTCAGCACAAGTAGTCAGAAAAACAGGATCGTTGTCAGCCAATAGAATATTTCCAGTTGTCATAGGATGCCTCATATAGATCGCATATTCTAATAGGATCTACACGTTCCGGTTCGGATAGCTAGACATAGCCGTAGAAACCCATCTGATTCAAACAAATCCACCCACTGGAGTTCTCGAAGCCTATCATGTGTAACAGCACATTGCTCTAATCGGGCTGGGATCAGATAAATGTCATTTTCTAGTTTTTCATCCCAAATATCTAGAGCGAGGCGTATTTCTCTTTGCATAAATCCACGACGATTTACTGAATTATCTGAGAGACAGATAACAAAAAAATCAGCTGTCCTGATCGCCTTACGAATAGCCACTTCCCATCTCTCTCCCCCTGTGATGTGTTTCTTGTCCATCCACGGAATAAATCCAGCGGCGGTGAGATCCTTATAAAGTAAGTCCACTTCCTCTTCGTCTGGTCTTGCATAACACAAAAAAATACGAGCGCTTACTAAAATGTTTTCAATCGCCTGTGCTATTCTCTCAAGTCCTTCCTGTTTTACAACGAAATCTACTGCCGCAGCTTTACCTCCTTTTACGGGGCGCAAGGCTTCAACCGCGTACCCATATCTATCGAACTTGGTCAAAATGATTTTGGGCACTGGGTTTGCAGTCATCGTTGCTCGTGCCAGACTTAGGCCGCTCCTATCTCGTTCATCGTTATCATCAACTAAACGATAGTCAAGAATGGCAAGGGCGATAGGTATTTGATCCAGGATTTCTCTAGCATCGACGGGGTTGGTAGCACAAATGACCTGATAGCCCCGGCGCTCAAGGAACTCCCGCAAGTTTTGGAGAAAAACTTTGTCATTATCTGCTAATAGAATTGTTGGAGCTGGCATATCTTTTCTACGATACCTTATCACTTCACTCTGATTTAGTAAGAATTTTCTGGAAAGATGTCAGAAGTTTATCTGCGTCCAATGATTTCCGGATATAATCGGTTGCTCCTGCCAGAAAGACCCGTCGGGCACGCTGCCACGTTGGCGAAGTGGTTACCACCACAATGGGAGTATTTGGTTGTTTCTGGTGTAGAGACGCTATAATGGCCTCGGTATCATCAAGCACAACAGCATCAATAATTATCAAGTCATAATGCTCCTGCAGGATACGAAAGGCTATCTCAGATTCTGAGATAGATTCCAATTGACCGAGAGAGTTTAGTGCATTGCGGAGTATTGTAACCCAGGTATCATCAGGGGATGGGGCAATCAATAAAAATTTCTTGGGTGTGGAAATATTCGTTTTCTGGTCCATAGTAGCAAATCTCATTGTTCGATAGGAAGAGAGACAACAAAGGCGGTTCCTCCAGGCTCACTGCTCTCGAGGCAAGCGTCGCCTCCATAGGCTTGCATTATTGCTTGAACCATCAAGAGGCCCATTCCAAATCCTTTAGTGTATTCAGGTTTCTCAATCGGTTCTTTGAACAATTTCTCATGTAAATCAAAAGGTATTCCTTTACCTGTATCAGAAATTACAATTTCAACGTGGCTACCAGCCAATCGTGTTTCTATCGTCAGCTTGCGTTCTGATGAATCAGTCATTGCTTCAACTGCATTGTCGATTAGGATATCCAAAGCCCGGCGCAGCCATTCAGGACTTACTTTCACCTTCGCGTTATTTTTGGCCAACAATACATGTGGTGTGATATTTTGATAAAAATCATCCTCCCATAGCTGCGAAACTCGTTCTCGGATGAGATCGTTGATCAGTATTGTTTCGCTGTTTTCTTCAGAGTATAAGGGGGGTGTAATCGGCTTTTCTAATACCTTTGCCGCCTCGCTATCTACTAGCACGAGTCTATTTTCTAACAGATGCTGTTGCTCTGTAGTCAGATCGCTTCTTTGGATGTCTTGACGCATTAGGGTTATTGTATTGCGAATATTTATGGCGTAACCCTCGATCGTGTGTCTCCAGGCACTACTTGCCATTCCCATCCATGCCAGGGCAGTGCGCGCTCCTACAAGTCCCTTTGTGCGTTTCAACTCTTCATACGAATGAGCGTTTTGAATAGCAATGGTCGCATGGTTGGCAAAAATCGTGGCTATCTCCTTCTCTCTCTCCTCAAATTGACGTGACTCGCCTATGCTGTAGACATTCAGAACACCGATTAGGCCCTCGTCAATCGTGAGCGGGGCAACCAGCACGTTGTACAAACCTTCACTCTCCACAAGTTTGGGATCACCTATTGGCCCAATGCGTATGTCAAAGACCTGTGGCTTTAGCCTCTTCTCTGCAACAATCTGATCCACTGTGTATCGGGAAATTTTCTGACCTTGCTGATATTCGTCACTGAGACCAAATGCTGCTCGGATGACCAGATTCTCCTGTGGCTCATCCCAGAGCATGAGAGCAGTGGCAGGAGCGCCAAAGATCTCCGCTGCCTTGTCGGTGATCATGGGTAAAAGTATATCCAACTCGAGTACAGCACTCACCGCCGCTGATGTAGCCTGAATGGCCTCTAACGATTTCGCGTGCTGCTGTTCTGCTTCATACAGGCGCGCGTTTTCAATTGCTACAGCTGCCTGTGTTGTCAATGCGTCTAAAGTGTGTTGGTCTTCCTCACTAAAAGCACTGTATTCAGGATGTTCGATGCTGAGGATGCCGGTAATTCGTTCCCCTATCTTGAGCGGTACCGATAGTTGTGATCGAGTGGTTTCTTTCAAAGGAATATAATCAGTATCTTTCTCGACATTTGGTACGTTTTGTGGCTTTCCGTTAGACGCTGCCCGCCCCGTAATGCCAATCTGTGCACTTTCCCGAAGGTCTATATCAACACGTTGTAAGTCGGCAAGTACCTCTGTCGGACTGGCGGCGATGAAACGAAGTTTGTGATTCTCCACCAGCGCAACGTGGCCAAAACAGTGCTCCTCTTGCTCATATGTTGGCCTGACAATGCGCAACGCCCGTTCAACGATCCGTTGCAGTGTTTCGTCTAAGGCTAACGTACTGGTTATCGCCTTTCCGGCATCATAAAGGCTTGCCAGCGCTTCGGCGCGTTTGATTATCTTTTCGTGCAACCAGGCATTTTGGATGGCGATAGCAGCCTGAGCTGCCAATGCTTCGAGTGTTTTCTCATCCTGTTTATCAAAACCGTTTAGTTGAGGGGATTCGATATTGATTGCCCCAATCGTTTTTTCTTCTAGATAGATTGGTACTGCAAGCTCCGATCGTGTTTCTGGATGCGTTTCAAGAAAATCAGGGTCATCGGAAACATCTCCCACCAATTGAGGCTCTTGCGTGTTGATGGCTCGTACTATGATCCCTTTCCGGTCTCTCTCAGATACTAAGTCAATATAATTACCGATTTCTTCTTTTATTCTTGATAATTCCCCTTGTGGATAAGCCGCCACCAATTTGGCTTTTGTCCCTTCTATCAACCGAATATTACTAAACCCACCAGTCTGGTCTGTCTCGCTTGTCAACGTCCATGCCTGTTCTGCGATACGATTCAAGATATTTTCCAATTCAAGTGAACCGGTTACCACCTGACCTGCTTGGTACAAAGCCTCTAAGGCACCAGCCCGTTTCCGCTCCTGGTCATACAACTGGGCATTGCGGATGGCTACAGCCGCTTGATTTGCAAAGAGTTCGATATTAAATACTTCGTCCTCGGTAAACCGATAGGGAGAACGGTAATTGATAAACATGACCCCGACTCTTCTATCTGCTACTATGAGTGGAACGGCAACGCATGATACGATCTCCTCCTCCCTCGCAAACCTCCTGTTCTTAAATAACGAATCCTTAGCTACGTTTTCTACGATGTGCATTTCTTTCCTGCTCATCATCTCCAAAACAATTGAACCACCAGGGATTGCCGGGAGAATGTGTGTTTTTTCGGGAAATCGTACTCCTTCTGTAATAGGCGGGTAGGTGAAACTCTCATTGTCTGAGTCATAGACATATACGACAACCGCATCGCATTT
The DNA here is from genome assembly GCA_964500655.1 of uncultured Anaerolineaceae bacterium. Classification (GTDB taxonomy): domain Bacteria; phylum Chloroflexota; class Anaerolineae; order Anaerolineales; family Villigracilaceae; genus JAABUE01. The sequence continues at coordinate 11,140 of CAZCPP010000032.1, forward strand.
GAGAACATCTTTCGTGCCATTTGCAACAGAAACTAAAGTTTCGTTCAGATTTTCTAAGGTTGTAACTTCGGCGACTACCTTCGCCGTGTTACGTGCATTATTCATCTGCTCAAGTAGTTTTTCCTTTTTTAGTGCCAGGGCCGCGTGGTTAGCAAACATCTTGGCGGTCTCTTGCTCTTCCTCGCTGAAACTACGAGGATAATTGTAGTTCACGTAAAGTACACCAAGTTTCTCATCACCAACCGTAATAGCTAACCCTTGAAAACTCTGCGTTTTTATCTCGCTAAAGAGGTTTCGAGTTCCTTCCCCTATGAAAGGATATTGGGCAAAATCGGAAACATCGGAGACGCCGATCCAACCACTCCCCATTACGGCATCAGCAGTCCTCCCCGGTTGCCGTTCTTCTTCCCTAAGCTTATTCAACAACTTTGTTGGAATGCCAACTGCTACTAAACTTTCCGCAATAAACTCGTGTTGGATATCATCATATGACCAGATCGCAGCTGAGTCGGCCTGCAAAATATCTCGTGCACTGCAGACGATTTGTTCTAGAACTTCATGCAATCCGGCAACCCCTGACAGTGTCTCAGCTGCCTGACGTATATGCTCCATTTCCTCCAGTCTACGATTGTTATCATAAGCGACAGCTGCCTGGTTAACATAAAGCTGGAGGGCCTCAGAGTCGTATTCGGGGAAGTGGCAAGGGGCATCGTAATGTATCCACATCACACCGATCTGCTTTCCCTGCACAGAGAAAGGCAAACACAAAGCTGCGCCTACTTTGTTTCGGAACATTCTTGGATTAACGCGTTGGCGTTGCGACTGGGTATCTTCTATAACTACAGCTTCACCACTGCTCATGACTTGCATCGTAATACCTTCAGGGCGAATCACATCACTAATGTCCACCTCTTTGTCTGTACCTGTGGTGAGAAGATTTTTTACTCGTCTCATTTCATCTACCAAAACGATGCTTACCCAAGATGCTCCTGCTGCCATCTGTATCTGCTCAATAACATCCATCAACAGTTGTTTGGAAGTTTGAGACATAACCAATTTGTTGCTGGCTTCGAACGACGTGCGAATCTTTTCTCTCGCCGCTTCGGTTTCCTGGTATAGTTGCACGTTATCAATAGCCAGCGCTACTGTATTGGCGAAGGTCAATAACAAATCGATATCTTCTGACGTAATAGGTGCACGATTGAATTTATTGTCAACAACAAGGACACCCAGCGCTTTCTCTTGAGCAATAATGGGAACCACGACCAGGGGTAATGCCGGCTCGAAAGCAGTAATAAACTCTTTTGGAAAAGTGCCTACTTCTAGTTGCTCGACTTTCTTCCACTGCTGTTCTTGTATCGAACGAGAGAAGATATCCGGGAGTTCTGATCCCGTCGCCAATCGCAGCTTCTGAGACCTTTCTTCAAGGGGCGTTTTAATGAGGGTGACCTCCTCTAAAGCCTGGAGATATTGCTCATAATCATCAAATCCATGTTGTACCCAGTCTTTCCTTGCCTCTCTTTCGCTCAAATGACCAATGCCCATTCGTCCTATCAAGTTCTTTTCTCTCTCATCCAGTAGCAGCAAGATAGCTCGATTAAACCCCAAACCATATCCTGCAGTGATGCCTGTCAGTACAACATGAAGGATCTTATCTAAATCCCTTGCTTCTTGAATATAGTCACTGATGCGGTGCAGAATAGCCAGTTGGCTGAACCTACGCTGCTCCTTATTCATCAATTGAGAAGCGTGCAGCGCGATCGAGGCCTGAGCGGCAAATCGTTCCAAAATCTCTAAGTCGTCCTTGTCACATTGGCGCATATTTGTGCCGTCAGCAACGAATAGAACTGCTACCACCTCCCCCACATGCTTCAGCGGGATGCCAACCACTGTGCTAAACGAAAACGACTCAAAGATTGCTTCGCGGTCATCCCAGTTGGAATATTCATAGATAACACTAGTTTCTCCCGTTTTGGCTACGCTTCCAATCAAGCCTTCATCATGTGGGATTTGACAATTTAGGATGTCCACCGGCAAGCCATGGGCGGCAGTCAGTTCCAATTCTCCCAGATGAGAGTGATTGATAAACAGACCGCTTACAGCGCATTCCATCAATTCGGCTGCCAGGCGGACAGTCTCGTGGAGTAGCTTGGCGGGTTCTTTCTCCGCGCGAATGTGGCGAGATGCCTCTTCTAAGGTTTCCAGCAATTTGCTACGGCGCTCCGTAATTTCATGAAGGTACCTCCGTTCAATGAGAATGGCGGTCTGACCAGCAATTGCTGTTGCAAGCTCCTGTTTCTCCAGGGTGAAGGGACTGCGTGTCCATTCTCGCATCTCACCCAAGTTCAGCAACCCGACTATTTTATCGCCAGTCCTCAGGGGAATTACAAGAAGGGATTGAAGGGTTTTATGTAACTCCAGATATTTAGAAACTTCCCTGAGAATGGTTTGGGCGCATTCATCGTTTGATCGGATAACAATTGGTCGCTCATTTTTGCGTATCTCATCAAACTCAACCCACTCGGACAAGGGAATGCGCTGGCCTATTCTGGGATTCCAACACAACTCTCCACTTTTAGGACGAGGAATCGGAAAAGCTGCTTTTGACTCCAGGTGTTGCTGGTTCTCATCGAGAAGCAGGATATGACAAAATGTCTCTGTAAGCGAAGTAACCATCATCTCGGCCAAACTCTGTAATCCTGCATCCAAGTTTTTAGCCTGAGCAACGGTATTCGTCGCCTTTAGCAAAAGACTCACATGGTCCTTCTGCTCTTGCAATTGGTTGACGAGTTTTGCGCTATCAATGGCAACCACAACAGCCTCGGCAAAGATGTTTACAATCCATTCATCCTCTTCCGTGAAACCAACGGACTCATGGGGAGTACCATCCTTACCCTTTTTGTCCTCAACACGCAGTACCCCAACCAATGTCTCCTCTTCTCCAACTTTTCGCTTCAACGGTACCCCCAGCAAAGAGTAACATATCCTCGTCTCGTCAATGCGCGCCGCATGATGTCCTGTAAATGCATCACCGTGGAGATTGAGCAATTTCCCCTCATGAGCGATATGTCCAGTAATGCCAGTGCCAGGGCCGCTCTGAATTTCAAACTTGGTACCTTTTTTGAAGCGACCCTCAGGATGTCCATAGCTAGCTTCGGCTCTAAGGATGCCCTCCCTCTTTACTAAATAAATTCCACAGACCTTCGCCTCAAGTATCCGCGTTGCATGCTTGGCGATCAAGGTGAGACGTTCATCCAAACTTGTCTCTCCAAGCTCAGACATGATCACCCCAGTAATCTTAGAGAGCATCTCCAAGCGTTTTAATTTCTCTTCATCTTTGGCTATAAGTTCTGCGTTTGTGAAAGCAATGGCCGCTTGCTCAGCAAACAAACTCAGCAACTGAACATCTTCCAGATTAAACTTTCGCCCTCTTTCATCATCTACATACAATACCCCAATAATGTCATCTCCCCATTTTAGTGGAACTTCCAATACTGACTCGAATAGGCGGTGGTCGCCATATATCTCAGCTTTGCCTGACCAGGTATTGTAGTTATCTACGATCATGTGTGTCTTACCGCTCAAGACCAAACGCCCCGCCATGCCTTCACCAATTCTCAGAACGTTGCCAAGTAAGTCTTCTGCTCGGCCATAATCGGCAATGATGGTCAATTCACCCCACTCAGGATAATACTCATAGATGCCGCCACTTTTTGCCTCCAAAAGATTCACAGCTTGTTGGACAATCGTGTCTAACAGCTTTTCGCGCTCTAACAGAGATGTGATCGCCAGTGTGGTCCTCCGAAGTGCCTCCAGTCGCTCAGCATTCTTCTTGCTTTCCTCGAATAACTGAGTATTTCCTATTGCAATAGCTGCTTGATCCGCAAAGGTAGAAAAAAGCTCCAAGTCATCGCTTGTGAAAGCATCATGAGTAGTCAGATTGTCCAATGTCAGGGCGCCGATCACTTCACTTTTAAACTTAAGTGGTGTACAGATTGAAGACTTTTGCTTTCGCGTTTCAGGATAATGTATTTCCTTGTAACGCTTATCATCCCAAACATTTCCACTAATAATTGGATCGCCATGTTTATGAACCCACCCCGCAAACCCCTCCCCTGGTTTTAGTGTCAGGGCTTTGACAACCCTTTTGTTGTAACCAAAGTTAGCGCTTATTTGCAGCTTTTCGGTCTTCTCGTCAAAGATATGAATGGAACCTTTCTCGGCAGCAGGAAAGGCCGCTATTGCAGATTCCACGATGAGTTGCAAAACCTGATCCACATCTTGGATACCCCCACGTCTAATGGCTTGGCTTGCCTTGATTACGGCTCGTAGCCGCTCCTCTAGTAGCTGAACTTGCCGCAGGTCACGCAAAAAACCTGCCTGTCCTATCTTATTTCCCCTAGTATCTTTTGTTGCAAATGCAGATACCAGCACAGGAATCTTCGTACCCTTTTTATGTTTTAACTCAACTTCATGACCAACAATACTGCCCTGTTTGTCTACGATACCCCAAATCTTATTTGCCTCATCGATGTCTGGATACAGAGCTGCGACGGTGCTTCCTCTCATTTCATTAGCTGTATATCCGAACATTTCCTCAGCTTGCTGGTTAAACACAGTTATGTGCTTGTCGTGATCAATGGAAATAACTGCATCAAGTGAGCTTTCTATTAATCCTTCTAGATGGTAACTTGTTTTCTCCAAATCCGAAAATAACCGGGCATTTTCGATAGCAGGGGCAAGGTGGCTGCTAAGTGTTCTTACGGCGTCCAAAAAAGCTTGATCAAAAGCATGAGATTGATAACTCTGAACAGAGAGTGCGCCAAGTACTTTCTCCCCCACCTGAAGGGGCAGGCAAATGCCAGTTTCGCTAGGGCCTTTTTCAGTGACATGTGGTTGTATTTCAAGGCTTTGCCACTCCTGCTCCGCTTGCTCGTAACTGTTCCAAGTCAGTTCCTGTATATTCTTAACGACATACCCAGCTAATCCCCAATTGGTTGCATCCTCCCCCAAATGGCGTTCGGGCAAAGGATCCAGTTCGCCTTCATCGAAGGATAGGGGAAATCGGAGAGCGTCCGTCTCCGAATCGTAAAGCGCAATAAAGAAAGTTGCCGCTGCGAGTCGCTCTTGAACGAAATTCCACACAAAGGCTAATTGCTTTTCCATATCGGTTGTCGTAGTCAGATCATGACTGACTTGAACAAGCGCGGAAAGATACTCCCGTTCCCGACGAATCTGTCTCTGCTCAGCGGCAAAACGGATAGTCAGCGCCAATTCTTCAAGATTAAAAGGTTTAGCGAAATACCGATACGCTCCTTGCCGAAGGACATCCACCCCCTCCTCTTGCATTTTATCTGGCCAGCCAGTAAAAACAATCACCTGAGTATCTGGATACTCAGACTTGACTTGCTTCAATAATTCTAAACCTCCTATGTCCCCCTCCAGAACCTGGTCAATCAGGGCCACGTCACAGCGACCTTGCGTTGCCAACAAGTGGAGCGCTTCGCTACCGGTTGCAGCCTCTCTCACATGATAGTTATATAGGCCTTGTAAACGCTCAGCCAAGGGTTTTCGAAAACTTTCTTCATCATCCACGACAAGAACTCGTATATTCTGTTCAATCATCTAAACCATCCTGTTTTGAGTGGGGCAAATCCACCATGAATGTCGTCCCCATTGGAACAAACGTTTCCTCTAGTACCAGTTTGCCTTTCAGAGCTTGAACGAAACTGTGTGCGATATACAAGCCTAATCCACTACCGCCGCGAGTAGAAAAACCCGGAGTAAAGAGCTTTCTGAGATGTTCTTTATGGATACCTGGGCCATTATCACGGAATCGTATCTGGATCCGGCTTTCTTTTGTGGTGGAAGTGATCTCGAGAACGCGTCCTCCCTCCCATTCAAACTGGTTCGCTTTGATAACCATCTGCTGAATGGCATTAAGCATGATGTTCAAAAATATCTGTTGCAGCAGGGTGCCATTTCCAGATATGAAAGGCAAGTCCGGTTCCACCTTTGAGATTAGCTGTACACCTTCCTTACGCGCCATATCGTGTAACAAAAGTACAGCTTGATTTAGAGCGCGTACTGGATCGACTTGCACTACCCGTGTTTTCGTTTCCAACACTTGTCGAAATGCATTTACAGTGTCTTTGAGATCCTTGGCCAATTCAAGCACTTTTCGAGCACGCCGCGGCTCACCGGAAGAGTTCAAATCCAGCAGGTTGCTCGCTTCCATTTCCAGGGCACTGATCTTGTTAGCAACATCGTGTCCAAACCCGGCAGCCAATTCGCCGCTGATCAGCAAGGGATTGAGTGCACGCAGACGTTCCTGGATGATCTTTTCGGTCAGCAGCGCCGATAGGATAAGAACTCCCCCTTGGGCATCTCGGAGGCGGTAGCGAGAAAAAGCATCTGTATCTGAATGGAAGAAAAAGGCAGCGTGAAGAGTCTCGCCCTGGAGTGCAATCGGTACGCCAATGCAAGATTCAAAATGCAATAAGTCCAATAATTTAGCAAACCTTGCGTTGGCATTCGCGGTTACGTGTGTCTCGAAAACGGGACGCTCTTCTTGAATAACATCAGCCACGGGAGAATCCCTCAAACCATATACGGCCTTCTGATTTAGAGTACATTTGCCTGTCTGAGCGACAATTGAAACCAGGTATGAAGACGGGTCTAACAAAAAGAGTATAGCTACTTGCGCCCGAATCAATTCGGCGATTTCACTTAACGCTATTTGAAGGCTTTTCCGAGGATGAATTCCCAAATTCCGTTGAGCTGATTCCCCAGGCAATGCAACTTCATGATAGGGTTTGATCCGCCAAGTAGGTAAATCTTCATTGCGCGCTGCCAGAATTAGGAATTTTTCGATCTCATCTAAATCGAGGGGTTTTTCGAAAACCTGGGTTATTCGCGATGCATCGATATCCTCTGCACGTTCTGCAAGAATCTCAGAAGAGCTCATCACGCAAATATAGGCCTTGCAATCACTCCTTCGATAGCGGTGTATTAATTCCAATCCGTCGTCCTTAAACAGGTTCAAATCAACGAAAAACACCCGAAAGGAGGGCAATTTTTCTATTAGTGCCCGAGTAGCTGTGTCGGTAGCTATTACCTCAATGCCCTTTTGACGCAGCCATGCTCCTAATGCCTCTCGCACTTCGCGATCATCTTCAACCACGAGGACCGGCCCAGCATTCTTTAGGTCGGTTTCGGTCATCTCCTGAGGTTCTATTGTCTCTCGCTTTTTAGATAACGCTGCTTTTGAAACGTTCTTAGACAGTTTCAATTGTGCGGAAGCATCCAACGCATGATCGTATTGTTCCAAACGCGCCTTGATACTCAGGCGTACATGTCTCTTACTTGGCACAATATGTATGATTACTGCTTCCACCTCATCTCCTACCCAAAGCACATCTTCCGGTTTCTCCATGGGCTTGGGCGCCAGTTCTTCGATAGGCACAAAGCCATCTATCCCCGGCTGGATACGAATGAAAACACCACCTGGATGGAGTGCACGCACCTCGCCACGAACGACATCCCCAGCGTGGTGTTGCCGCGCGAACTTTGGCCAGGGATCCTCGAGTGTTGCACGACGGCTGAGTTCTATATGTTTGCCCCTCTCACCAAGTTTGAGGACAACTACCTCAATACTGTCGCCCTCTCGCACTACCTGCGAAGGCTCTGCATCGGCGTCTAAATCCAGTTCGCGGCGACGGATATAAGCTTCCGTACCGTCAGCGAGGCGAGCAAAAACACCAAAGGGCAGGACGCGCTCTACAGTTGCTTCGACCCGTTGGTCAACTGTATTCTTGGTCATAATTACAATACATTATATAGGGAATACAGCCATTTCTATATATGACAATTCACTAACAGTCTGCTGACATAATTGTGGGTAATATGGAGAAGCCCCCCCCTGCCCCCAGTATTGTTTACCTGGCCCAAAGAAGGGAATGGACGAGCAATGGAAATGATCATACCACAATCAAATATGGTGGGATTTAGTGTAAACTGCCATGGAATATCCTACTAACCCCCAATACCTTCGTCAATTAGGGTGAC
>CAZCPP010000033.1:0-19074 GCA_964500655.1 uncultured Anaerolineaceae bacterium
TTATTCATAGTTCCTCTCTTGATTTCAGTAACTCGCGAATTTGATGTCATTGCGAGGAGGCCCCAGGCCGACGTGGCAATCTCCAGTTTAACTGGTTGTTATTGCGGAATAACTTCGTTACCCAAGCGGAGATTGCTTCGTCGAAAAGACCTCTCCTCGCAATGACACCTTGAATCCTTGAACAACTGAATTGCCCTATTTTACCCTGATGTTGACAACCTTTTGGGTTATTTTAGACATACAAATTACAGAGCCACGAAGATTTTTCTTCGTGGCTCCATAGGGAAAACCTAGCAGTAAATATTACCGAGACGCTAACTCCAGCGCAATCATTTCTTGATCCACTGGCAGTCTATCCACTCTAACACCAACGGCGTTGTAGATCGCGTTCGTAATAGCAGGCGTGGTCGGGATGCTGACAATCTCGCCAACACCTTTGGCGCCATACGGCCCTTCGGCAGTGGGATGCTCGACCACGATGGAGGTGATCTCAGGTGTGTGCACAATCGATGGGATGCGATAGCGCGCCAGCCGGTCAGTTACTACGTAGCCATTTTCCACAATGAAATTCTCAGTCAGGGCGTTGCCCAGACCCATCATGACTCCACCTTCAACCTGCCCCTGCAAACCGAGCGGGTTGACCGCCGTGCCGACGTCATTAGCGGCGATGACGCGCAACACGCGCACTTCACCGGTTAATTTATTGACTTCCACTTCAGCGGCCTGTGCGGCGAAGGAATAAGCAAAGTGCATATCCCCGCCGGTGCCGAGTGGCTGAGTCTTGGGGGCTTCGTATTCATATAAAGCGCGTGGTTGCTGGCCCATGGCTTTCATCTCTTTGGCTACCTCAGCAAAGGAAAGCGATTGACCGTTAACGCGCACCTGGCCGGCTTCAAATTTGATCTGCTCTGGTGGGACATCATATTTTTCCGCCATCGAACTGGAGATCGCCTCCCGCAGGGAAATGGCAGCATAGCGTGAGGCGTTACCGGTTACATAGGTCTGACGCGAGGCAGTGGTCGGGCCACCGTTGGGGGTCAGGTCGGTATCCATCACCAGCACCTTAACCTGCTCCGGTGAGACAGCCATTTCCTCGGCCACAGTCAACTGCATGACGGAGACCAAACCCTGGCCAAGCTCAGCCGATGAGCTGCGGATCTCGAAGGTGCCGTCGTCGTAAAGCTCCAGGTCCGCACCGGCGATATCAGGTGCGCCTCCACCCAGGCCAGTGTTCTTGTAAGCCGAGGCAAATCCCCAGGCGCGCACCAAATGTTCCGATCCGGAAACAGGTTGGAGCTTGAATGGATGCAAGTTGAAGGCGCGCATTTTTTCATCCACGTTATCTATACAATCTAATAATCCAACGCTATCGCGCAGTTCCTGTCCGGTGTTGGTGATGCTGCCCACTTGCAAAGCGTTCATCCGGCGCAGTTCAACCGGATCCAAATCAAGTTTTTCGGCCAATCTGTCCATCATGCTTTCAATTGCAAAGGCTGATTGAGTGACACCAAAGCCACGGAAGGCCCCAGCGGGTGGGTTGTTGGTGTACATGGCGTAGCAGTCGGCGCGCACGTGTTCGATATCGTACGGGCCAGCCGAATGTGTGGTAGCACGCGTCATCACTTTTTCACCTAATGAGGCATACGCGCCAGTATCACCATATAGCTCGGTTTCGGTAGCCAGGATGCGACCATCATTCTTCGCGCCAATCTTAACTTTGATTTGGGTTGCATGGCGTTTGGGATGTACCAGCAGGCTCTCATGGCGGTCGAAGAGCAGTTTTACAGGGCGCCCGGTGACATCTGCTAACAGGGCGGCGTGAATTTGCCCGGTGATATCTTCCTTGCCGCCGAAACCGCCGCCCATCAACTGGCCAACGATGCGCACGCGCTCTTCCGGCCAACCCAGCGCCCGCGTTACCTGTGTGCGGTCCTGGTACGGGATCTGCGAACCGACGTAGATTTTCATGCGCCCATCTTCCAGCGGCACGGCCAGGCTGCACTCCGGCTCAAGGAAGGCGTGGTCGGTGATTTGCGTGTGAAAAGTATGCTCCAGGATGATATCCGAGTCAGCAAAACCTGCCTCCATATTACCTTTGCGGACTTTGATGTGTTTGAGCAGATTGCCGGATTCGTGCAGCTGCAGCGCATCCGGCTGATAAGCTTGAACGGCATCTTTGATTACAGTTTGCTCTTCAAACTTCGCTTCGATCAACGCTACGGCCTGCTTCGCAATATCCTGCGTTTCCGCTGCGACAATCGCAAGCGCATCCCCCACGTAACGGACGCGTTCCCCGATCCCAACCAGCACTGGCCAATCGTAGACCACCAGTCCATGCTTGTGTTCACCGGGGATGTCTGCGGCTGTCAGTACAGAAAGGACTCCGGTTAACGCCTTAGCTTTGCTAACATCCAGACTCTTTAAGATAGCGTGTGGCACACCGGCCCGGCGAACGCTGGCAAACAACATACCCTCGAATTCCAAGTCATCTGTGTATATGGCTTCGCCAGTCACTTTCTCAATCGCATCCGGGCGGATTTTGTTTCTGCCGATCACTTTTTGGGCATTGATCGAATCCGGGATGGTTGGCGGTTGGATAGGCTCGCCGGTCCGCAGCGCTTTGGCGGCCTCCAGGATGGCGTTCTCGATAGTAGGATAGCCCGCACAACGGCAAAGCGTATCTTTCAACGCATGGCGAATATCGTCCGAGGAGGGCTCAGGGTTGTGCTTGATAAGCGCGTAAGAGGTCATGATCTGGCCGGGGATGCAAAATCCACACTGGACAGCGCCATGCTCCACAAAGGCTTCTTGCAAGGGATGCAAAATCAATTTTCCATCTTCTGACTTGGCCAAACCTTCGATCGTTAAAATTCCTTTTCCATCCGCACGTGCGGCGGGGTAGGTACATGAAAGCGTTGGCTCTCCGTCCACCAAAACGGTGCAGATGCCACATTCTGCCTCTTCACAGCCGATCTTGGTTCCAGTAAGTTTCAAGCGTTTACGCAGAGCGTTGGCCAGAGTCTCGTCGGGATCGACAGGTATGTTGTGTTTCTCTCCATTTACGCTAAAAGTAATTTTAATTTGGTTATCCATGAAATATTATCTCTAAAACTTTCCTGCCCGTTCCCAGGCGGTATCAAGTGTTTCTTTCAATAATGTACCGACCAGATGGTAACGATACTCCGCTGTAGCTCGCATCTTGCTGGTTCTGAATTTGACTTCTTCAACCAATAAACCTAATGCAGAAGCAAGATTTTTACTTTCAAAGGATTTGCCCGTCAGAAAGGATTCTGTTTTGTGCGCTCGGAATGGCACCCCTCCACCTGGGCCAACTGCAATGCGGATCTTTTTGATCACGTCGCCATCCCGGTTTACCCAGATAGAAAGATTCATGATCGGTAAGGCTACCCCCTGCGGGCGCATGATGCGTTTGAAGGCGGAGGCTTGTCCTGGTTTGATTTGAGTAATGTAAAAGCCAACGATGATTTCGCCAGTTTCTAGTGCTGATTTGCCTGGGCCAAGGAATAGTTCAGGCAAAGGTACACGTCGGGTTCCACCCGGGCCAGTTACTTCGGCTTCGGCATCCAGGCACATCAGGGCGATGGTGCCATCCGCAGCCGGTAACGCATGAGCGACATTCCCACCCAGCGTAGCGACGTTGCGCACCTGGGGGCCACCGATCAAGTTACAGGCTTCTGTCAGGGCCTGGGCGTGAGTGAAAGCCAATGGGTCTCGTGCGATGCGGGATATAGGAATACCTGCACCGATAAAGAGACGGGCATCTCGAAGCTCGAGAAGCTTCATCTCCGGAATTTCGGTCAGGTCTACAATGGTGTGAACGGGGGAATGACGACCTTGTTGCAGGTCCAGTATGATGTCTGTCCCGCCGGCGAAGGGGAGCGTTGGGCCGGGAGCAGTTGTGAGGGCAGTTACGGCTTCTGATACAGATGTGGGGCGAATATAATGCTGCCAAAGGTTCATAGGTGGGACGACCTCCTTTGTAAGGACGGCGGCACTTTTCGAGAGGCCTTGCACCCCACGCCGCTGGAGATTTCCTTTCACCAGCGACCACCGAACCAATGGATATTTATTGTAATGTATTTTAGCCGATTTCTGGCGTGACGCCTGCCATCAGCAGGCCAAGTTTTTCGGGCGTGGCTTCGTCGCGAGGAACGATATCCATGATCTGACCTTCGTAGAGCACCGCAATGCGGTCGGAAAGCGCAAAGATCTCATCCAGGTCTTCTGAGATGAGCAGAATGGCGGTACCTTCCTTGCGCTGTTCAATCAACTGCTGGCGGACATATTCGGTGGCGCCGATGTCCAAACCACGAGTGGGTTGAGCCGCTAGGATGACGCGCGGCTGACGCGAAAGTTCGCGCGCGATGATCATCTTCTGGATGTTACCACCGGACAGATTCTTAGCCAACGTTTCCTGCGAAGGCGTCTTAACCTGGAATTGGGCAATCATTTTTTCGCTATGGCGGGAAATTTCTCGCAGGTTGAGGAAACCCAAGCGCGAATACGGCTGTTTATGATGCTCACGTAAGATTATATTTTCAGCAACCGAAAAATTTTTAATCATGCCGTCTCGCATGCGCTCTTCGGGGATGTAAGAGAGCATACGCTCGGTCAATTCGCCAGGCAACAAATTGGTGACTTCTTCACCTTCTAAGATGACATTCCCATCGGTCACTTTCCGTAAGCCGGTAACTGCTTCCGCCAGTTCACGTTGACCATTACCCGAAACGCCTGCAATACCCAAAATCTCGCCCGAATGTACATCCAGGCTAACCCTCCGCAAACCAGGTGTACCACGGTCGCTTCCGCAGGAGACATTTTCGAGTTTCAATCTTACATCACCACGATTATCGTCGCCACGGTCAGGCGCAAAGCCAACTTCACGTCCGACCATCCAGTTTGCCAAGTCTTGTTTCGTGGTCTCAGACGTAAGTTTGGTTCCCATCTTTCGTCCATCGCGCAACACAGATACTCGGTCACTGATTTCGATCACTTCGTGCAATTTATGAGATATAAAAATGAGTGCATGTCCATCCTTAACCATCTGGCGCATAATAATGAACAATTCATCCACTTCTTGCGGGGTGAGTACCGCCGTAGGTTCGTCAAGGATGAGTAAAGCTGCCCCGCGATACAAGGCTTTGATAATTTCTACGCGCTGCTGTTGACCAACAGCTAATTGCCAGATGTAGGCATCCGGATCAAGTTTCAGGCCGTAGATATCGGCCAACTCGAGAATTCTTTTTGAAACACGATCAAGATCAGTGAGCGGGCCGCGAGAAGATTGTAAACCTAGCGCTACGTTTTCCGCTACAGTGAGTGACTCCACCAGCATAAAGTGCTGATGAATCATGCCAATTCCCAGGTTGATGGAATCCGTCGGTGAATCAATTGTGACAGGTTTTCCATTGAGTAAAATTTCGCCTTCGTCGGGGTGATACAAGCCATAGAGGATCTTCATCAATGTGCTTTTGCCAGCGCCGTTCTCGCCCAACAAAGCATGTACTTCCCCGGCTTTTACATCAAAATCCACACGGTCGTTAGCAAGCACACCGGGAAATCGCTTGGTACTGCCGCGCATTTCAAGCGTGCCAATACGAGTCTGGCCAGAGGGAAGTTTGTCGGTATCCGTCATTTATTCACTGTCCTGTTCCAACTGTAGCATTTTTTCAAGAAGCCAGGAAATCAAAAATTCGAGAAGATCTGACAGGGCTATTCGCCCTGTCAGATCGGTTTCGCCAAGAGAGATTACTCGCTTGGGCCTTCCATACCTTCAAGCAGTTGCGGCAGGTACCAAATCTCATCGCCTGTGGCCACTTCACCATCAGCAACATATTCGCTGCCATCTTGCAGGTTAATGGGGCCAGTCCAGAGATTGACATCACCAGAAGCCAGCTTGGAGATAAAGTCATCCAAGTTGGCCTGCATGTCAGCTGTCAGGGCAGGGCCGTTGTTCCAACCAACTGCGGTCGTGGTGAGATCGGTTAAATCATCCCAATTGGGTAGATTCCAATCCCAAGCCTGAGTCCAAGAGCCATCCGTGACGCCCTTTGCAGTCTCCAAATAGGCCGGGGCCCAGTTGAAGAACGCTGCACCCAGACATACATCTGGCGCATTATCGCACCCGTCGATATGTCCATAGGGCGATGCCCAAACGGTTTCACCGCGGGCGGCGCGCTGACCAGTACCATCAATGGCTTCGGAAGTGTCAATACCGCTCATAACCACATCAGCGCCGCTATCAAAGAAGCTTGTCACAACTTCAGTCGGGTCGAGGGTCACGCCGGGGATGTTGAACCAGAAGCCGATCCAGGTGACCGTAAATTGCAGCTCAGCAGGATCCATGCCCTGGTAATTCTCATAGCAGTAACGCGCCCCCAGGTAAGCAGCGGAAGCTTCACGAAGAGTCTCAGTATTGATTAGTGGACCAAGGTACCCAATCTGACCTGACTCGGTCGCCAGGGCGGCAGCACAGCCGGCAACATACTTCATATTTACCATTTGGCCCATGATGTTACCCAGATTTTCGGGGGCTCCGCCAACCAGGACGTCATCGCCCGAGGAGTTGATGAACACCACATCCGGGTATTTTTCGGCCACGCCAACTGTATCTTCTTCGAACGCGTCAGAGGTGGTAATAACCAATGTAGCGCCTTGCGCAACCATGTCATCCACTACACCCTCAAGGGTAGCTTCGGGTTTGTCAGCTGGGTTGAGGCTCTCAAAGACGATCATTGATGCGCCTTCCAAATTCTCCTCAACATACAGGCCGCCTTCATAGTGCGCCTGGCTCCAACCGCGGTCGTTCTTGGAGCCAACCAAAATCATACCGAAGGTCAATGGCCCGGCGGCGGGGGCTTCACTAATGACGGTGATTGAGCCGTCAGCAATTCCAGCAGCGGTCTCTTCGGCCAAAGCCTTAACTTCTGCGGGCAGATCGAACTCGGAATTGAATTCCACCTCTTCGCCGCCATTAGCTAAGGTGATCTGATAAGACTTGCCACCGTAGGTGCCACTTTGATTCAGGTCTACCATATCCTGGAGGATAACTTCCCAATGATAAACCTGGTTGGCAACCACAATACTGGGGGCCAGGGAGCTTTGATCAGCCTGTGTGCCAAACCACAACACATCATTTTCCTCGGCAACACCGATCGCACCGACAACCATCTGGGCGGTGCCTGTGAGCACATCGGCGCCGGCAGAAACATGGGTATTGGCAGCCTCAGCAGCCAGAGCCACATCAGAGAACGAACCAATCCAGTTGACGTTGACTTCCACATCAGGGTTGACCGATTTTGCGCCGGCCACGAAGCCGTCAACATATAACTTGGCATCACCGGTTTCAATGGGGCCGATCACACCGAGCACACCGCTCTCGGACAGGCTGGCAGCCATTACGCCGTTGACGTAACCGCCCTGATCCGAGGCTGCCTCATATGCAAAGACATTGTCCATCCCGAAGGTGTCTAATGTGGTACCCCAGGCAAAGCTGGTTTCGGGGAAATCGGGGGCAATCTCTTGCAGTGAGCTACCATATTGTGAGCCGTGTGCGATCACCAGGTCGTATCCCTCAGCGGCGTAGTCGCGAATCGCAGCCGCTGCATCATCCACAACAAACATGCTCTCAGAGTAAACGATCTCCATCGCATCTTCGCCACCCATAGCTCCTTGAACAGCGACCAGGCCCTCATATATGCTCTGGCTGAAGGCCAGGTCGGTTATGGCACTTGGCATTACTACAGCCACTCGGAAGGCTCCAGCCTCCTCCTCTACTACTGGTGTTTCGGTGGGCGTAGCGGCAGGTGCACAAGCCGCTAATATTAATGCCAATACCAGAAACAAAAACAACCATTTACTTTTCATCATCTTCTCCTTAACTCATAAATTTTTTACATTCTAAGTACAAGTATTCTAATTAGCATTATCCGATAACCAAGAACCACCTCCTTTCATAAAACATCGAATATATCAATGTTATTCACCTCTCGCAAACGGCTTCGTCAACGCCGAAGGAGAACGCACTCTTTGTACGGTTATAACCAGCACCAGGATTGTTAATACGTAGGGCATCATCACGGCAATATCGGAGGGGATCGGGATACCCAACACCTGCACCCATAACTGCAAGGAATTGACCAAACTAAACAGCAACGCGCCCCCCAAAACACCCAAGGGACGCCAAGCCCCAAAGTACACTAGGGCGACAGCGATAAAGCCCATGCCGCTGGTCATATTCTGTTGGAATACGTTCAGCAACGCAATTGAGAGGGATGCGCCTGCAACCCCAGAGAGGACACCCCCCAGGATAATTGTAACATACCTCACGCGTGCTACGCTAACCCCAAGGGAATCCGCCGCTTCGGGGTTCTCGCCCACAGCCCGAATTTTCAAACCTAGAGTAGTTTTATTCAGTACAACCCAGGCAACCGGAACCAGTAAAATCGCGCCGTACACCAAAACATTCTGTCGAAAGAATATCTCGCCAATTACGGGGATATCACTCAAAACGGGGATATAAATTTTCGAAAACCCCTTGACCGTTTCAACAGTGCCCATCAGCTTTTGGAAGAGCAGATCGCTCATCCCCAGGCCAAAAAGATAAAACCCAATACCGCTGATGCCCTGTTGGGCGTGAAGGTGAACAGTCACAACGGCCATAGCCAAGCCCATTAACGCGCCAACAAGCATGGCAACCAGCAAACCAAGCCATAAATTTTCGGTTGTCAAAGCAACGTAGAAAGCGGCAAAAGCTCCCAATAACATCTGCCCCTCGACGCCTAAATTGAGCACGCCGCTGCGTTGGCCGAAGGTCTCGCCGATGGCGGCGTACAAATACGGCGTAGCCAAACGAATGCCAGAAGCTAAAATCCCAATAATGACCGTTGTTGAAAAAAGATCACCAATCATCAGGGCACCTCATTCGCTGCGAGAGACTTTGATTCTTCTTCGTCTTCAGAAGCCACGTTTGATCGTTGACGCTGACGACGACGCCAGATTTCGCTGCTGACCACAAAAACAACCACCAAACCGTTGAGGGCGGTGATCAAAGCCGAAGGAACCTGCACCACGCGCTGCATTTTATTGGCTCCCACCAAAAGTGCCCCAAAGAAAATCGAAGCCGGTATCGTCCCAATAGGATGAAGCTGGCCAAACAAAGCAGCCACAATGCCGTTGAAACCCGCGCTGCCGGTAAAGCCTGTGGCCGATCCATCCGTGATCATACGATAATTGACGCCAAAAACTTGGGTGGCACCTGCCAGCCCGGCAAAAGCGCCGCTCAACAGGAGTGCCAGTACTATGTGTTGCTTAACATTAATCCCAGCATACCGAGAAGCATGAGGGCTCTGCCCAACTGCTCGGATGCGGTATCCCAGCGTGGTACGCCAAAGCAAAATATATACTAGGATTGCCAGAATCACGGCAATCAACGCACCCAGGTGCAGGCGGGTAGGCGCCCAGCGCGGCAAGTGAAATGCATCAATCAACCGCGCCGTCTGCGGGATTTTGGATGCCAACTCTGCTTGAGCCGGGTCAATCATCGGGCCGCGCAGCGAGAAGTTCATCATTTGCACGGCGATGGCGTTCATCATGATCGTGCTCAAAATCTCGTTGACGTTGAAATATGCTTTCAAAATTCCAGGAATGGCGCCCCAAAACGCGCCGCCCAAAAAACCAGCCAGCAAAGCCAGGCTAATAACAGTCCAACCCGGCCAAGCAGTAAAATTCACGCCAACCAGGGTCGCCAGGATAGCTCCAATAATCATCTGGCCCTCGCCGCCAATATTGATCACATTGCCGCGGAAGGCAATACAAATTCCCAAGCCTACCAACAATAACGGCGTAGCCTTGACAAGGGTTTCAGCGAGGGCATTGGTGCTGCCAAAAGCTCCTTCCAACATTGCGCTGTAGGCTTTCACAGGGCTGACGCCCAATAGCAGCAACATGATCGCACCGATGGTTAAAGCGGCTAATGTGGCCAGCACCGGCAATAGCGCATCAAAGAGACTTCCCAGGCGTTGATTCTTTAATATCATTTGCATGACAATACTCACCCCTCCCCAAAGATTCTCCCCAGGGCCATCGGGGGAGCAGCGCGTAACAAACGACGCAATGGACGTTGCAAAGGTCGCGGCATAAGAGCGATGATGCGCTCGGTACTTTCACTGCCAACTATCAACAACACCAGGATCATCAATATCCAGGGGATTGAATTGAATGCCACAACGGAAACTTCCGGGAATGTACGCTGGAGCACGGTTGCCAGAGCCTTGGTAGCGCCAAACAGCAACGCACCAAACGCGCCCCGGATGGGAGACCAGCCCCCAAAGATGACAATTGCCAGGGCAATCCAACCCAGGCCGCGGGTGTGACCCTCGGCCCAGCCAATTTTGACGTCCAGCGAATATGCTGCTCCGGCAATGCCCACCAGCGCTCCGCCCACCAGGGTGTAAAGATAGCGCACCCGGTTGACGTTGACACCGCGTGCAAAAGCTGCCTCGGGGCGCTCGCCAGCTCCCCGCAAGTGCAGGCCCGGCTGGGTACGGAAGAGCCACCACCAAGTCAGGCCGACCAGCGCAAAAGCAAAATAAACCACAAGATCATGATTGAAGAACAACGGCCCCAGGATGGGAATATCCTTCAAAACAGGGATAGGCATAAACTTGACCACCGGGCCAGGGATGCGGGTGAAATTTTGCCCCAGGAAGGCGCTTAAATCATCACCAAGCAGGGTCAATACGAAGCCTACTGCTACTTGGCTCTGACGCAGGCGAATGTTACCAAAAGCAACGATTAACGCAAACACCGCGCCGACTGCCGCACCTGCCAGAAAGCCCATCCAGACACTATCGGTTTTCAGACCGACAACAAAGCCCGTCATGGCCGACATGAGCATAGTGCCATCCAGCGACAAGTTGACAACGCCTGCCCGCTCAGTGATGGTCTCGCCACAGACGGCAATCATCAACGGGGCAGCCTGCAAGACAATCGAGGCCAAGATTCGAATCAGTTCACTATCATTCATGGTTCACTCTCATTGGTTTCCGGCTCTAGCGCCTTGTCCTCCAGTGATTTACCTATGCCCAGCGCTTTACTCGATCCAAACAAGAGTACAAGAAGCACCATAACACCTGTAAGAATTCCCCCCAGTGAGGAGTGTAATTGGGTTCGCAATTGCAATGTGATACTCCCATTGAGTACTGCTGAAAAGAAAAAGGCGATTAGAGGCACCCACAAAGTCCGATAAGTTGCCAACATCACCACCAACAAGGCCAAATACCCAATGCCCCCAGAAATATTCTGCTTCAGATTCTCATACCAGCTTAGGACGCGTACGGCACCTGCCAGCCCGGCCAAAGCTCCACAGAACATCATCGCTAAGATAGCTTCGCGCTCACTGGAAACGCCCAACAAAAAAGCCGAACGCGGATTTTTGCCCAGCGCTTTGAGCTTCAAACCCCAAGTAGTGCCCCGTAAAGCCACAAACACCATCACTAAGGCAACCAGGGCAAACAAGAGCGATAGCGGTGCAAATCGAGATTCGGCAAAACGCGAAAGCTGGGCGACTTCCCTGAAGGGGACAGTCCCGTGGAAACTACCCCCCTCAGGTGGTTGCCAGGGACCAGAAATCAGATAATTCGTAAGGATGATCGCCAGATTATTGAGGGCCAGCCCGCCAAAAATCTCATGCACACCACCTCGGGTTTTCAGGATACCTGTCAATCCGGCCCAAAGTGCACCTGCCAGCATCGCCAAGATTACCTCTACCGCTATCATTACCGGGCTGGATGCGTCCATATATAATGCCACCCAACTTGCAGCAACTGCACCCATCACAATCTGACCTTCGATCCCAATATTCCACAAGCCAGAAGTAAAAGTCAATAACAAACCGAGTGAACTGAGCAGCAAAGGGATTGTAAAGGCAACCACGCTCAGGGTCTTATCCTGGGTGCCGAAAGCTCCCTCCCACATCGCTAGATAGGCTTCAACCGGATCAGCCCCAAACAAGACCAGCAAGCCAGTAGTAAACAACAAAGCTGCCAGAATGGGTACAAGCGGCCAGACCCGTTCACCCCAGGCATGAATTCTCATTGTTGGCCTCCAATCAAATGCCCAAGTTCCTCTGCGGATGTTGTCCTTGCATCCAGAATGCGGGACATCACACCGTCGAAGAATACGGCAATGCGGTCGCTGCGCTCGATGATTTCATCCAAATCGGGGGAGATGAACAAGATCGCCGTGCCATCCTGACGCCGCTGATAGAGCAAGTCCCATATATAGTTGGTCGAGCGGACGTCTAAGCCACGGGTGGGGTGCTCCAACAAAATGAGTTTGAGCTTATTCCAGAGCAAACCAAAGAGTAGGCGCTGCTGATTGCCACCTGAAAGTTCGTCGGCAGAAGAGTCGAGTCGGCCCACAATCTGGTATCGTTCGATGCGCTGCTGCGCATCCTGATTGGAAACAGTCCAATCCACAAAGAAAGAGTGTTCCTTTTGTGACAGAACGATATGCTCTGCCAGAGATAAGCCGGACACCAGGCCTTCTTCGAGCCGCCCAGCGGCAACATAGGCGACATCAGCCTCCCGAGTTTTGTGATAAGCCCAATTGGAAATACCCTGACCATCCAGGATGATCTGGCCGCTTTCCGGGCGCACCAAACCGGCGCAGGCCTGCATCAACAAATGCTGTCCGCTGCCCTCCAAACCGGCCAAGCCAAAGATCTCACCAGCCTGCACAGACAAATTGAGATTCTTAACCTCCAAACGATAAGTGGAAATGGTGACGTCGCGCACTTCCAGCATGGGATCACCAAGCTTGAAGGCGGGCCGGTCTGTGCGCGGAGGCACCTGTCCAAACATCAGTTCGACCAACTTCTCATTGGGGCAAGGAATTTCCATTTCGCCAACGTATTTGCCCCGGCGTAGGACAAAAACATGATCGCAGAGTTCCTGCACTTCCTCCAATTTGTGCGATACTAAAAGCAGGGTTTTGCCCTCTTCACGCGCCAGCTTACGCATCGAATCGAACAAAACATTCTTCTGCTCGGCGCTAATGCCGGTTGTCGGCTCGTCGAGGATCAGCACTTCGGCTCCACCCGCCAGCAATCGCACCAATTCAAGCTGTTGGCGCTCACCAAGGGAAAGCGAATCGACACGGGCATGCAGATCTAGCTCAAAGCCATAACGCGAGGATAATTCCTTGAGTTCCATCTCGGCAAGCCGATAATTCAGGCGGACCTGTTTGTCACGGCCCAGCAGATAATTATCAACAATGTGGAAAGGCGGCATGTCGTGCGGTTCTTGATACAACATACCAATACCGCTTGTCAGTGCAGAGCGGGGCGAATCGAAGGTGTGTGGCTGACCATCGAAAAGAATCTCTCCCGAATCGGGGGGTTGGTAGCCAGAAAGGATTTTCATCAGGGTACTTTTACCGGCGCCATTTTCACCCAGCAACCCGTAAATATGCCCATCCTCCATCGTCACGGTAATACCATCATTCGCTTTGACAGAACCAAAACATTTGCGGATATCTCGTATTTCAACGCGCATAAGGCATGATCTCTCTCTTTCTAATTACAGAGTGCTGCGTAAATATTTAAACCAGATTCCTGAATTATGAAGACAATTCGTTAAATGCAAATTCATGACAACATACAAGAAGCAATATCACCGATCACTTCTCCTTGCATACTTGGAATGAGTAATCCTGATCTCTAAAGGCCACTTTTTTCATTTTAGACTCAAACATATAACCATGCAAGCCGCAAGTCTCACGGATTACACACGAAGGCTGTCTTGGCTTGTATAACAAATTCATCTTTTTCCGATGATTCAGGTACTTCCCGATCAATGCGTTCCCATAATCGACATAACAAAGGCCCAACATAATTCTTCGAGACCTTGTAGGATACCTGCGCATATTTTTGCGCTTTCTCCCACTCGCCTACATGGGCATAGCCTTCTACAAAAACAAAGCGTTCAAGTGGATCATTGGGGTAATCATCGAGTTTGAAGGCTTTGTCGCCCAGATTAGCCACTTGCTCCCAGCTCATCATTTGGCGTGCCAGATCAGCCTGCTCAAAGTAGTAACACCATTGATGCGCAGGTTCCGGACTGAAAATCTCTGGCATACGCGCGATAGATTCATCAATTATTGGGGTCGTTATTGATAACTTCGCTGCATCACGCAGCAGACTATCATCAGGTATCAAACGATTATATGGATCAATATCGGGGTCAAGCACTCGCAGGCAGCCTGGTGGCGCATAATAGAATGTCACTACCTGAGATGTATGTCCTTCGAATTGAGCGGCCAAATAATCATACTTGACTGGCAACCCCGGCTCTAATTCTTCCAATGCGCCATCCAACCGATTAGTTGGATAAAAAAGGACATAGTCGACGTGATCGGTATGATTATCTGGAGCGTAAACCCAATTCAATGTTGCGCCAATTGAATTATCGGCATAAAAATCCAATTCTTCGTTCAACATAACAATCGTGTCAGGCTGCAATCCAGGCGCACGCCAGGTCATTTGCCAGAAAAGATTCTTCTGCTTGTTCCAATCTCGGCGAAAATCATTCGACCATTGGAACTGTCGTCCTGCAGCCAGGGAAACAAATACCGCTAAAAAAATCCAATCCAAGCGTCGGGGTAAAAGGGAAAGCAAGCCTGCCAACAAAAGACTGACTCCTAACATAAACGATAGTGAAGCCCGGTTGGCTGGGTAACCCAATGATATTGGCACGCCTGTCAACCAGAACGGCCAGCCTGCCACCAGTAATATGAACACACCGAGCCCCATCACCCAATAGGCATCTTTTTTATCGCTTTTCTCCACGCTCTTGGCCTGGTTCATGAATAAGGCAAAAACCACAACTCCATACGTAACCAAGGTGATGGCCCCATATACAAGCGTGGTACGCGGTCCATCAACTGCCAGATCTGGTAACCGAAAGACCTGGCTCCAGGCCGCAACTGTTACTTTCCATAGGCTAACCGGGATAGTGGTCAGTAAATTGAACGGTGTTGAGCCCGCCTGGTTTCCACCGATTTCGTAAATCTGATTGTTGAAAATGAACAAACGGGAAAAGACCGCAACCACGAACAAGCCCAGATAAGGCGTCCACAGGTTCAAGGTCCGCTGCAGACGCGGTTTAATGTCAAGTTGTTGGTCACGGAGAAGAATCCAAATAATGGCCGCCCGTGCAATTTCGAGTGTGAAGAAGTATTCGTGCATCCACAAGTTGAGCGCTGAACATAACATAGCAAGCGAGGTCCATAACCAGAAGCGCTCATTTTGGGCGCGGAGCATCAAATATATAGATAACAGGAAAAAACTGAGAACACTAAAAAAATGACTATAGAGGTATGCTCCCGACTGTTGATTAAAGCCAGGATAAAGCAGGAAAAGTAACGCCGTTGATAATGCCAGCCGAGTACGTTTTGGAAATAATTCCCGCATGATGACCCATACCAATAATCCTGTCAACCAGCGCAAGGATAGTGCGAATACTTGCCAGTAGATCGGGACTTGAGGAAAGAGCCGTGTGGTAAGTTGGTATAGCAAGCCCCAAATTGGACGGTTGGTTGAGAAATATCGCGTCATCGCTTCTGTACCCAATTGGTACCGGATCCAGGACATAGGTAAATCATCCCAGTAAAAACCGAGTTGAGGTAACAATAAACCGTAAGCCAGCACGGCTACAGTTGCTAACACAAGTGGTGGGGAAGAAAGGAATGAGGTAAAACGTTTCATATTCGAATAGAGACGAGGTATCCCTCGTCCCTACTTATTTACTTTACAATCCAGGTACCAGTCTCACCCTTTAGAGCACGACCGATGTTTTCAGGATTGGTGATGAGAGCTTGCCCTCCTCCGTTTTCCAAAAACCAGGTGACAGCCTGAATTTTTGGAGCCATGGAGCCTTTGGCAAAATGTGTGCCTTCAGCAAGATAGTTTTTTGCCTCATTCAATGTCATTTTATCAAGCCATTGTTGATTTGGTTTTCCAAAATTGAGGGCAACTTTCTCCACCGCAGTAGAGATGACAAACAATTCAGCCTTTATGTTTTGGGCAAGTAAACTTGAGGCAAAATCTTTATCAACCACGGCCGCAACACCTTCATAATTTCCATCACCCGGATCAATAACAGGGATACCACCACCACCAACCGTAATAGTAACTATTCCCTGATGTAGTAAAGTTTCCACCGTTTCAAGTTCGACGATCTCCTTAGGCATTGGAGAGGCGACCACACGTCGCCAACCTCGACCGGCATCTTCTACAACGGCCCAATCTTGTTCGGCTTCGCGACGTTTAGCTTCAGTCTCATCCATGAAACCGCCAATGGGTTTAGATGGAGATTTGAATGCTTCATCGTCTCTATCCACCAGGGTTTGGGTAATGACAGTCACTACTTTTTTCTTAATACCACGCTGATAAATTTCATTCTGCAATGTCTGCTGCAACGCATAGCCTATCGCACCCTGACTGTCCGCTCCACACACATCGAGCGGGACTTCATGCATACCTTCCACTTTTGCAGCAATCTCCGAGCGGCGCAGGATGAATCCAACTTGTGGTCCATTGCCGTGACCGATAGCGAGATCCCACCCTTGCTCAATCATGTCGGCAATGTGGTAGGTGGTTTCTTTGGCGGCTTGATACTGATCTTCAACTGTCCTGTGAGCCTTATCTTTAATTAGGGAATTGCCACCAATGGCAACTACTGCTAATTTCCTTTTTGACATTGGATTTACCTCATTGTCAAAGCCATAACGGCCTTTTGAGCATGCAGACGATTTTCAGCTTCATCGAACACGACAGAATTCGGCCCATCCATGACTTCGCTGGTGACTTCAATATCACGATCAGCAGGTAATGGGTGCATGTAAATGGCATCACCCTTGGCCTTGCTCATTAACTTAGAATCGGTGATCCAATGTTTATACTGATCCTGGATCTTCTTACCTTCCTCAGGATCGTCAGTAACCATCAGTGGTCCCCATGATTTTGCATAGACCACATCTGCATCTTTTACAGCCTTCTGCATGCCATCTTTATCACTAATCACTTCAAAACCGACATGATGCTTGCGAGCCTGTTCTTGGGCCTTATCCATGATCTCGGGCATGAGATTGAATTCAGGCGGATGTGCCAGTACCACGTCCATACCAAAGCGTGGCATTTGTAGGATCAACGATTGCGGTACAGACAGCGGCTTCAAGTATGAAGAAGCATAGGCCCAAGATACAACCATCTTGCGTTTACGCAAATCCCGGCCTTTCTTTTCCATTATTGTCATTAGGTCAGCCAAGCATTGAAAAGGATGGTAGAACTCACATTGCATATTGAGCACTGGCACACGCGAGGCTTCGGCCACCAGATTGAGGTATCGGTTTCCCGTACCCCAGGTTACATGGCGGATAGCGATGCCATCAAAGTAACGCCCAAAGATCTCACCCATTTCGCGCTCGGTATCACCATGAGAAATCTGAGTGGTTTTGCTGTCAATAAACGCTCCATGACCACCAAGTTGCGCCATCCCGGCTTCAAACGAGCCGCGGGTACGTGTACTGCTGAAGAAGAACAACATGGCCAATACTTTATCTCGAAGGTATGCATGAGGTTCACCCAAAGCGCGTTTGCGTTTTAAATCCCAGGCTACATCCAACACAGTTTCGACTTCTTCTTTTGTAAAGTCGAGATCACCAATCAAATCACGATTGCGTAAATCTGTTTGCATTTTGTTTCTCCCGTAGAGACACGGTATTCCGTGTCCCTACAACAATGTCTTATTCCATCTTCCCTAAGACTAATGCCAACAAGGCCATACGCATGACAACACCGTTGAAGGCTTCCTGCCAGTAGCGGGACCAGCGGGTTATATCTACATCAGGGGGAATCTCGTCCATGCGGGGCAGAGAGTGTAACAAGATTGCATCAGATTTTGCTTTATTCACAAGCAGATCACGCGTAATCTTGTAATTCTCTGGCGTCAAATCAACTTCACCTTCACGCTCATCGCGGGATTTTGTGTAATCCGGTTGAACTGTCGGCTCAACAAGAATCACATCTGCACTACCAATTACATCGCCAACATGATCCGCAAAGTCGTAATTAAGCCCCATTGTAGTGAAATCTTCTTTGTAATTATCGGGCATTTCCATGCCAGGAGGGGACACGAAGGTGATTGGGCAATCGAATTGCGTCAGGGCATGACCCAGGGAGTGCATGGTACGCATGCGCATATCACCTACAGCTACCCAACGTAAACCATCAATAGTTCCTTTCTCGGTCAGCACGGTATAAAGATCCGTCAAGATTTGGGTAGGGTGTTCCCCCCAACCGTCACCACCATTGATGATCGGAATCGAAGCCCATTTCGCGGCTTCATGCGGTGCGCCCAACTGGAAGTGACGCATAACAATAACATCCCCATAGAATTCCAGCATTTTGACGGTATCTTTGATCGACTCTTGATAAAAATCTCCTGCGCGAGTCATCTTTGCATCAGCAAAACCGGTTACATGACCACCAAGACGATGCATACCAGCTTCATGCGCCAGGCGAGTCCGTGTGGATGGTTGATAGAATGCCGTAACAAGCGTCTTCTCCACAAGAAGATCGCTGTTTCGCCGACTGCGTGCAATAGGTTCTAACTCATCTGCTACTTCAAACACATGAAAAAATTCATTTCGCTCGAATTCCTTGAGTGACAAAATGTCACGACCTGCAAAACTTCGCATTGCTTACCTCCAAAAAAATATTTATTTTCAACGACAATGATATGCGCCGAGTGCAACCATTGGATACTGTTTAGGAATTTCCAATCCGCCGGATAACGTGAAAATTGAAATACCCAGGAATAAAGCTACTTGTCGTGTAATCCACCACACTGCCATTTGCAACATATAGTTGAGATGTGAATTTCAACAACACATCTTCACGCTGGATCTCAAGCGAGCGGGCTACGTCAGCTTTTGCTCCTGCAGCACTAATCGCCGCTCGAGAGATGGTCAATGGGGTGCCGCGAGCAATCA
>CAZCPP010000034.1:0-18996 GCA_964500655.1 uncultured Anaerolineaceae bacterium
AAACGGCCTGCCTGAAAGGCAGGGGTTTTAGACCCTATTTACAGACAATAAAAAGTCCGGAAACAATCATAAAAATTCCAGACATTATTTCATCCTTCAAGGATAACATTCAAACCGATCTGACACCTATGCAGCTCAGTCAATTGGCCTGCATAAGCACAAGCATGCCGCGCAGCAATATCGTCTTTGTTTCATTCCCGCGCGAAATATTGGAATCCGATATGGTATACGACCCGATAGTGAAACAGGATGTGTTTATTTGGAAGAGCGATTTTGGTGATCTGCGAAATTATATTTCCCGCTTTGAAGCCGGTACCTGGCCTGCTTCTGCATCAGCTTTTTCCACTCCCGAACCAGGAACGAGTAGTTGCGATTAAGATGTTGCTATAATTTAACAGCTCTTAATTCGATAGAATTGAATTGAGATTTGGGCTATCAAATGAATTGGATTTCTTGCATTTACAATTGCTAGTGGAGTTAGTTCATGCCAAAAAGTCATGTTCAAATGTTAAATGGTGACCAGGCATTAGCCTATGGAGCCTTAGCCAGTGGGGTTAAACTTGTTACTACATACCCTGGCTCACCGAGCTTAGGTACAGTCGAGACGCTGATCAAATTTGCAAGAGATCACGATATTCACGTTGAGTGGTCTAGCAACGAAAAAGTTGCCATTGAGATGGGAATTGGGGCCTCCATCGCTGGGCGGCGAGCCCTGGTATGCACAAAAAGTGTGGGGATGAATTTGATGGTTGATCCCTTGATGGCGCTCAATTTGACACCGGTAAAAGGAGGCTTGGTCATACTTTTAGGAGATGATCCGGGGGCTTATGGTTCTCAAAACGATCAAGATACACGCCCACTTGCACTCATGCTAGCGATGCCAATGATCGAACCGGCTCACCCGGCTGAGGGATATGCCATGATACAAGAAGCCTTTTCCATCTCTGAGCGATTCAATACCGCTGTAATTATTCGTGAAACCCGAAGTTTCACCCAACAGGTTGCATCAGTTACAATGGCAAATGAAAATTATCCAGACGTCAACCTGGGGTTTGAGAGGCAGCCCTGGCGATTCGTCCCGGTACCCAAGAATGCTGTGGCGAAACATAAAGAGCTGCATGCAATGCTAACAAATATTAGCCAGTGGGCTGATAATGCTCCCTATAATAAAATTACTGGCGCGGGATCGCGTGGCATTGTAGCCGCTGGATTCGTCTACCAAAAACTTATGGATGTACTGGAAACTGAAATGCCCGAGGACATTCAAGTACTCAAATTAAGCACACTTCATCCTCTGCCAAAAACCGTTATCTCAAACTTCCTCGCAACTAGTGATGAAGCATTGATCCTTGAAGAAAATGAGCCTTTCGTGGAAATCCAGATCAAGGCACTTGCACACGATCTCAACTCACGCATAAAGATTTTCGGCAAACAAAGCAATCATGTTCTTCGAGAAGGCGAGTTGTATCGCTGGCAGATTCAAGCTGCATTATCAAGATTTATTCCAAAATTTGTCCCTGCAAAGGGATTTTTACAAGCCAATGAATCTGAAGAATTCCCCAAGAAAGAAAGTTTCTGTTCAGATGCCGGTTACGACAAAATCCTCAATTTGTTGGACGCTGCAGCAGAGAGCGTTGAGCAAAAACTCGTGCTCATAGGAGACCCTGGGTGCCTGGTAACTGTGGCAAATCGATTGGATGCCAAATACGCCATTGGATCAGCCGTGGGAGTTGCCGATGGCATCAGCAAAACTGGGATCGAAGAACGTGCGGTGGCGTTGTTTGGCGATTCGGCCTTTTTTCACACTAGCATCCCAGCTATTTGCAACGCAGCCCACAACCGCAGTGACATAATAATGATAGTCCTGGATAATGCTTCCACTGCGTCGACAGGGCATCAACCTCATCCGGGTATAGGAAAAAATGCCATGGGGCAAGAAGCACCAAAATTGAGCATCGGACAAATCGCCCACGCATGTGGGGTAAATCGAGTTCATACTGTTGAATACAACGATATTGATTCAAAACTGACAAATACATTTGAGAAAACTCTGAAAAGGCGAGAGCTTGCTCTGGTCATTGTGCAAACGAAACCCGCCAATTAGATTTTTACTAGAACTATATACCAAAACTGGAAAGGGTACTCATTCTTATATGCAAACACAACAGGAAAAGATTCCCGGCGAAAAGCAACCTAACTCGCGACATTGTTTCATTTGCGGGCTTGAAAACCCGGTTGGGTTAAAGCTCAAGATTTACAAGACTGAACCTGGTGTGATTGAAACCTCCTATACAGCGCCAGAGCACTTCCAAGGATATCCTGGCGTTTTGCATGGTGGAATTGTTGCCGCTATTCTGGATGAAATTTCCGGACGGGCTCATATGGGTGATCCATCCAAGCCTCGTTTTATGTTCACCGGCAAGATGGAAGTTAAGTATCGTAGGAATGTACCCATCGGAAAACCGCTTAAAATTGTCGGGAAGGCCGGGAAAAGTAAGGGTAAAATGGGCGAAGGTTGGGCCGGGATTTACGATGAAGCAGGAACGTTGTTGGCTGAAGCGAAAGCGTTGTTAATCGACGTTCCTAACGATGTGCTAGCTGATTCGGATCTGGAAGCGTTAGGATGGAAAGTATATCCAGATTAGTGTTGAGTTCATTTTGCTCTATGAGTAAGTAAAGACATTCTCATCTATATTGAGAAATATAAGCGCAAACCGATATGCAGAGGCTTAAAATGGAAGATTTGTCAGCTACAATTAGTTGTCCAGAATGCGGCTTTATCAAGCAAGAACAAATGCCACCCGATACTTGAGTGATATTCTATACCTGTGTCAGTTGTGACGCGATTCTGGAACCAATGCCTGGTGATTGTTGCGTTTTCTGTTCATATTCAGACAAGCACTGTCCATCAAGGCAAAAGGACTTGAATAATTCATCCGATTAAAGATTCAAAAAGAGCGACGCTAGTAGGCGTCGCTCTTTTTGTTTTTATCAATTTATCAGCTTAGATGAAGACAACCTGTGCGCCTTCAGTTATGTCCATGAAATCGCCGGCAGTCACAACATCATCAACCTGCTCTATAAAATCTTCATCTTTGATGCCAAACATATCTACAGTCATCTTGCAACCATACATTTTTGCACCAGCATCGTGAAGCATTTCGAGGTATTCGCGGATAGGAGGCACATCCAGGCCTTCCATTTTCTTTTTCATGAACCAACTTGAAAAAGCGGTCATTCCCGGGAGCGCGCCCATAACGTTGGGAATACCCATATTGCCAGTCGGCAAGCCCATCATGCTCATCTTGAAACTGGTGTTGGCTACAGGGGCAATTTCAAGTTTGTCGACGCGCGTTTCTTTTACCAAATCCAAGCCCCAGAAGGTAAAGAAGAGCGTTACGTCAATACCATTGCCCAGGGCTGCCCAACCCATGATCAGGGCAGGATAGGCCATGTCGAGGTCACCCTTCGAGCAGATGAATGCTATGTGGCGGTTATTATCTCCGTTTGTTCCGTTCATGTAAAGTCTCCTTATCGGTAGTAGTTATAAAGTCCAGAGTGATGCGTTTAGACGCAACCTTCCGGTTTTCCAAGTCCAGAAATCTTGGCAACTTTCTTTGCCGGCCCCTTTGGGAACAACTGGAATAGTTCCTTGGTGCTGATGCCAACGTTGGTTGTGATCTCGCGCAAAGTTGGCGAATTGCCATTCGCTCCACGAGTTTCGCGACAGTGGTTGATGATTTTCCAGTGATTTTCGGTCAGTTCTTCGATGCCTTCGTTCCTGGCAATGACTTCGGCAATTTCCTCAGTCCACTCGTCCGGATTGGTCATGAAGCCTTCGTCATTAAGAGCAACTGTTTCTAATACTGCGGTCATTTTATATCTCCTTATTTTGATTAGTTTGAATTGACTATGCTGGTTCTTGAGCCAGCGCTTTTTTCTTGCCATTCATGGACATGTGTGTTTCTACAAAAGGCATATCCAAGCCTTTGAGTAACAGGTTCCAGTAGACCCACTTAAAGCCCATCTTTCCAATATGGTTCAGATAGCTTTCCTGCAATAAATTGAAAGGACCCACACCTGCAATTGGGAAAGTACCGGGCAACGGCTCAATATCATAGTTGAAATCGATCAGCAAGCCTTTGTTGAAGCCGGATTCGATGAAGCAATTGGCGTGACCATCGAAGCTCGCTACCATCTCTCTGCCGTGAATGTGGTCGAGCAAGTTTTCAACCAGAATTTCGAGCATGAAGTGCGCCACCGAACCAGCTTTGGATGCGGGTACATTGCCAGCATCGCCAATGACGAAAACGTTTTCCCATTTATCGGTCTGTAGGGTATGGTTGTTGGTAGGAATAAAGTTCAATACATCACCCATACCGGAAGCACCGATCACATCTGCACCCTTATTGACAGGAATGGTAACGAACAGGTC
The DNA here is from genome assembly GCA_964500655.1 of uncultured Anaerolineaceae bacterium. Taxonomy (GTDB): domain Bacteria; phylum Chloroflexota; class Anaerolineae; order Anaerolineales; family Villigracilaceae; genus JAABUE01. The sequence goes on from CAZCPP010000034.1 coordinate 4,436, forward strand.
GTAAGGTACTTCAACTTCATCGTATGAGCGAATCACCTGGCTGGAATTATCCACTTCCATGATATTGAATTCGGGTATTACCGATATTCCTTTGTCTTCCAAAATGCCGCCCAGCATGGCTGAGGCCATGGGCTTGGTGAATGCACCTGGCAACGGTGTAGCATAAGTGAGCTCCACCTTATCGCGTATGCCTCGTTTGGTGAAGTACCAATCTGCCAGGAAGAGGAATTCCAAAGGCGCAACCGGGCACTTGATGGGCATTTCAGCCACATTGAGTACCAGGCGACCACCCTCCCAGCTTTCAAGGAAGGTATGTAGATTTTCCGCGCCCCGTGGAGTGTAAAAGTCAAAAACGCTCTCGTTCCAGGCTTCCATCATGCCTTCGGTTTCTTCCGGATGAATAAAGCTGCCAGTCGAGACGACCAGATAGTCATAATTGATCGTGCGGCTTCCGGAAAGTTTAACCTGATTTTTATCCGCTTCGATTAGCTCGATCTCGCCAAAGATGGTTTCCACACGATTGGGTAGGAAGTTCTTTTTTGGTTTAACCACATCTGAAGGTTTGTATATTCCAAACGGAATGAATAAAAATCCCGGCTGATAATAATGGTTCTCGTCTTTATCCACAATCGTGATTTTCCATTCACGTGGATCAAGGTGCTTGGACATTTTGTTGGCAACCATCGTTCCACCGGTTCCAGCACCAAGTATGAGCAATGTTTTCATTGAAAATTCTCCTGTATAGATTTTCTACTCAGAAATTGCATCTGCCAATTCTGCACGCCTTGCCAGCCCATCGCGTAGTACAGCACGTAACAGATCCAAAGCATCAACCAGGCGTTGATCGGATAAGCTATATCGAATGATTGTGCCCTGCCGTTCAGTAGTTACCATTCTGCGCTCACGTAATATCTTTAAGTGGCGTGAGGCAAAGGGCTGAGACATACTGAGCATATTGCCAATCTCAGTTACATTCCTTGGTCCGTCGGCCAGGGCATATAAAATCATGATCCGATTAGGGTCTGCCAAACCGGCACAAATTTCTGCATGCAATTGATTGATTTCAGTTTCGAGTGATGAGTTCATGTTAATTCCATATATCTGTATATGCGTATGTTAATGTGAAAATAATAACAAATGTATAATAGGCTCTCTAGTGACATTTGTCACAGTGAGGGTATAACAAATGTCAGGTTTGTGAAAAATATCACACTTAAGTTGTACATCTTGTCCCATTAATGGGACACTTTTTACGCTAGTAAGTCAAACTCCCCCATCTTGAATATCGATAAACAAAAACTTCCGAAGCAAATGCTTCGGAAGTTTTATCAATTTGAAAAAAAATTAGATTGCATCCACCAGGGAGGCGCGTTTTTCGAGTCCGTCTCGCATAACAGCGCGTAATAAATCCAGCGCTTCAATCAAGCGCGTATCGATTAAGCTGTAAATCACGACCGTACCACGTCGTTCGGTTGTTACCATACCCCTCTCCCTTAAGATCTTCAGGTGACGCGAAACCGATGGTTGTGACATATCAAGCGTATTGCATAACTCTGTCACATTTTTTGAACCATTAGAAAGCCCATATAAAATCATAATCCGTGTTGGATCTGCCAAGCCTCCACATATTTCAGCATGCAATTGAGCGACTTCTGATTCGAGCGTACTATTCATATTGACACCTCGTAATTATTATATAACATTTTTTCATGGACACACCACTTATAGTACCTTTTGGCATCCTGTATAATAGAAATACCACGCGTAATCCCCTAACACGGAGATGCTATGATCACCGACTATTATCGACCTGAAACTCTCCCCGAAGCATTGAAATTGCTTCAAAAACCAAACACCCTGCCGCTCGGCGGGGGGACGCTTCTTTCTGGCCAAAAAACTGCTTCCGTTGAAGTAGTTGATCTCCAGGCTCTGGGTTTGAACAGTTTGAAAAAGAAGGGTAACAATTTGGAGATCGGCGCGACGGTTACCCTGCAACAACTGCTCGAAAGGAAACATTCTCCCGAAGCACTGAAAGCCGCGCTCAAGCTGGAAGCCCCGCTTAATATTCGCAACGCAGCCACAGTCGCCGGGACACTGGTCGCCGCAGACGGACGCTCAACCTTCGCTTCTGCGTTGTTGGCATTAGATGCCAAGCTAACAGTACAACCCGATGACGAAACCGTCGAGATTGGCAATTTTTTACCCTTACATGGTAAGAGCCTGGGTGGTAAATTGATCACTGCCATCACCATTCCCCTCAATGCAAAACTGGCATTTGAATCCGTCGGCCGCACTCCGGCAGATAAACCCATCGTCTGTGCAGCATTGGCGAATTGGCCTTCCGGGCGTTCCCGCCTGGCTCTGGGGGGCTATGGCAAAGGCCTCCTGTTAGCAATGGACGGCACAGAACCTGAAGGGCTTGAAACCGCTGCCCGCAACGCCTTCCACGAAGCGACCGATGAATGGGGCAGTGCAGAATACCGTATGGATGTAGCCGCGAGGTTGGCAAAGAGATGTATGAACAAACTTTAGATTAAATTCCTATATAATCTGGTTATATTTTAGTGATAAAGAATAGCAAACAAAGAATTCTAATACTGCACCCTCTTTTCCTGGCAATTTATCCAGTACTCTTCTTATTGTCAAAAAATATCGAGCAAATAGCCATTAACCAGGCTACTCGACCACTCATTATCACTTTGTTGACGGCTCTTATTTTAACATTGCTATTTAGCATAGCGTCAAAGAATATCGCGCAAGGAGGCTTAGCAGCATCGCTAATTCTCGCTTTGTTCTTCTCTTACGGTCATTTCCACAGGCTAATTGAAGACTCATTAGCATTCCTTAATTCACACTTTGTTTTGGGCACTTTCTGGTTAATACTTCTTCTCACTGGACTCAAGCTAAAATGGAAAATTAAAGATCTAGCCACGGCAACGTACATGCTAAACCTAGTAACAGCGGCATTATTAGTTATGCCTGTGTACAACATATCAAATTTTCTCTTAAAAACAGGAAATGTTGCCGAGAGACAACAACCAATATCAACCGAGGATTTTGTAACGATAAATAATGCTAAAGCAAGAAATTTACAGCCTGATATCTATTACATCATTGTTGATGGCTATGGTCGTTCAGATATTCTTCAAGAAATTTACGAGTATGACAACTCGCCTTTCATAACATTTCTAGAAGCAAAAGGTTTTTATGTAGCCAAGGATAGTCATAGCAACTATATAAAAACAAGGCAGTCAATTGCCTCAACGCTCAATCTCGGATATGTAAACAATATTGATGGGATGAATCAGGGCAACATTCCTGATAACTACTTTTTGGAGGACCAAATAAAGCATAGCCAATTACGAACATTCTTAGAACAGCAGGGGTATCAAACGGTAGCATTCCAAACGGGTAGTGGCTTTACCATGATCGTTGACGCCGACATCTACATCTCGTATCGACCAGAACTTGTTAGCGAGTTGGAATTTTTGATTCTTTCGAGTTCGGCAACAAGAGCATTCGGGGATAGATTAAATAACTTATTCAACCCATACACATGCCGTGGCCATCATGGAAACATTTTGAACATCTTCAGCACCTTGGCACAGATACCAGACTGGGAAGGGCCACAATTCATTTTTGCTCACATCATGTCCCCACATCCACCATTTGTTTTCGATGAAAACGGAAACCTTTCAAGACAAGGTGATTGCGACGGGTGGGATGGCAATCTTTATAAGGGAACTACCAGTGAGTACAAAAACGGATACAAGCAACAAATTATTTTTATTACATCGCTTCTTCAAGAAACAATCTCGCTAATATTAGCAAATTCCGATTCATTGCCTATCATCGTTCTTCAAGGTGATCATGGTCCAGGAATGTATCTAAATTGGAACTCAATTGACGACACTTGCTTGAGAGAACGCACTTCAATACTTAGTGCATATTATTTTCCAGAAGAAGACTATGAATACTTATACAGTTCTGTCACACCGGTCAATACATTTCGAGCCGTTCTAAACAACTATTTTGGGCATAATTTTCAATTACTTGAAGATAGAATTTACTTTTCACAAGGTGAAGATATTACAGACAAAATTGAAAAATCTTGCAATATGTACAATTAATTCTATTTTTTAGATGAAATTCAATAAAAAAGGATGCAGCTATGAAACTGCAAATAACCATCAACGGCATTACCCACGAAACCAGTGCTTCTCCAAACGAAACCTTACTCAATACCCTGCGCGGCTTGGGTTTCCACGGCGTGAAGTTCGGCGATGAACAGGGTCTCTCCGGCGCAGACACCGTCTTGCTAAACGGCAAACCAATCAATGCCGGCTCGATGCTGACAGCGCAGGCAGAAGGGCACAAAGTTGTCACCATCGAAGGCTTGGGCGAGCACCCCGAGCAGGGTTGGAAGAAAACCGACGGCTTGCATCCTTTGCAACAAGCCTTTATCGAGACTGGCGCCATTCAGTGCGGATACTGCACGCCCGGTCAGATTCTGGCCGCGCATGCCTTTTTGGAAGAGAATCCCATTCCCAGCGAGGGAGAAGTCCGCGAGGCGATTGCGGGTGTATTATGCCGCTGTACAGGATACACCAAACCGGTTCAGGCAGTGTTACGCGCAGCAGCCGTCATGCGCGGGGAGGCGGTTGATCCCATTGAGATCGGCGGTGTGCTGGATTTGGGGGACACCGAACCCAGTAAGGATATGGGAGATATTCCATCCGGCCCCGAAACACAGACGCGCGTTGCACCTAAAATTATCACCACGCCTAAAACAGGCGAGTGGCAAACCGTTGGAAAGCCGGAAATCAAAGTAGATGCCGTTAAATTAGCACAGGGCAAGCCCGCCTTTGCAGCGGATATCGAGAAACGCGGTATGCTGGTCGCCAAGGTGAAACACAGCCCGCATGCACATGCTCTCATTAAGAAAATTGATACTAGCAAAGCTAAAGTCATCCCTGGCGTGGTAGCCGTGCTCACCTGGCAGGACATACCGCGCGTGGTCTACTCCACCGCCGGGCAATCCGATCCCATCCCCGGACCGCTAGACACCTTCTCGCTTGACAACAAGGTCCGTTTTGTCGGTGACCGCGTCGCATTCGTCGCAGCCGAATCAGTCGAAATCGCTGAAGAAGCGCTGAAGACAATCGAGGTCGAATACGAAGTTCTGGATGCGATTCTCGACCTCGAAGACTCAATGAAACCCGGTGCGATCCAAATCCACGACGAACCCGAATACGTCAACTTTGCTGATTCAGACCCGACCTGTAACCTGGCTGCCGAAATTCGAATCGATATCGGCGACGTCGAAAAGGGCTTTGCCGAAGCCGATCAAATCTTTGAAGCTGAATATGTTGTACCGAAGGTACAGCAAGCTCATATCGAGCCGCATGTCTGTGTAACCTATTGGGACGAGGATGACAGGTTGGTTATGCGCACGTCAACCCAGGTTCCGTTCCATGTGCGCCGTATGCTGGCACCTGTGCTGGGGTTGCCCATCAAACGCATTCGCGTCATCAAGCCGCGCATCGGCGGTGGCTTCGGTGGCAAACAGGAAGTGCTGATGGAAGATGTGGCCGCCCACCTGACCATCGCCACCGGGCGCCCAGTTATCTACGAATATACTCGCGAGGAAGAATTCATCGCTGCGCGCTCACGCCATCCAATGAAGATTCGCATGAAGACTGGCGTAAAGAAAGACGGCACCATCACAGCCAACGAGATGTATGCACTCTCAGATACCGGTGCGAACGGAGCTCATGCCTTAACGGTAACCGGAAATACTGGGCACAAATCCATGGCCTTGTACGTTGGTGATGGCGAATATCGAGAGTCTCCAAACATCCGCTTCTATGCAGATATCGTGTACACCAACACACCACCATCCGGTGCATATCGCGGTTACGGCGTGCCGCAGGGCTACTGGCCACTCGACCGTCATATTGAAAAGATCGCGCGAAAGATGGGCTTCGACCCGATCGAGTTCCGCTTGAAAAATGCCATCCGACCCGGTGAGTATCACCCCTTCAGCACTGCCTGGAATGAAGGACGTGAACCCAGGCCAGAAATCATCTACACAGTAGGTTTGGAACAGTGTGTACAACAAGGTAAGGCTGCCATCGGCTGGGATCAAAAGTTCAACAACCAGGATTGGCGCGAAACAACCCCTACAAAACGGAAAGGGATCGGTATTGCAACCGTTATGCAAGGCACTGCCATCCCCTACCTGGATATGGGCGGAGCCTCCATCAAGATGAACGACGATGCTTCGTTCAATCTGTTGATTGGTGCCACTGACCTTGGCACTGGCTCAGACACTGTGCTGGCACAGATGGCTGCTGAAGTGCTGGGTGTGTCTGTGGAAGATATTCTCGTCTATTCATCCGACACCGATTTCACGCCATTTGACAAAGGCGCATATGCGTCTTCGACAACCTACATTTCAGGCGCGGCTGTGGTCAAGGCAGCAGAGCAAGCTGCGGAACGGATCAAAATCCGCGCGGCCAAGATGTTGGAAATCAACGACCACTCCAGCATCAAGCTGGTCGATCAGCAAGCTATCGCGCCAGACGGGAAATCCGTCCTGTTGTGCGAGATCGCGCTGGACACCTTGCACCACGATGAGCAGGAACAGATCATGGGCATCGGTTCATACGTCTCGCCATCATCGCCGCCACCGTTTGGGGCGCAATTCGCGGAAATAACCGTGGATACGGAAACCGGCCAGGTAACGGTAGACAGGCTGGTTATGGCGGTCGATTCGGGCGTGATCGTCAATCCCGTCACGGCTGGCGGGCAAATTGAAGGCGGTATGACACAAGCCCTCGGATACGCCGTCTGCGAAGAGATGCGCTATGACGAGAAGGGTAACGCTATCGAACGCGACTTCGACCGCTACCACATCTTCCGCGCGGACGAGATGCCGGAACTGACTACGATTTTTGTCGAAACCTTCGAGCCCAGCCATCCCTTCGGCGTCAAAGCCGTGGCAGAGATTCCGATGGATGGCGTTGCGCCTGCAATTGGTAATGCTGTGTGCAATGCAGTGGATGTGGATATCGACGACAATCCGATCACACCAGAAAAAGTGTGGAAAGCGCTAAAGCAAATCACATAAGACAAGCTATAATCACTTAATGGTATCCATCAGTAATTGGCTGCAAACCTATCTGGGCATTGACCCCATTGCACAAGAAAAGCTGCTCGTATCTCTATTGATCGCAGTAGCACTGTGGGTCATTCATCGTTTGTTGCTCAACGGCGTCGTTCAGCGTTTGAAGGATCTCGAGCGGCGCTACCAGTGGCAGAAGGCGCTGGGGTATACCTTCTCAACGCTGGGTGTGTTGATGATCAGTCTGGTGTGGATCGAGGGGATGGGTTCTGCAGCCACGTATCTGGGATTGGTTTCAGCCGGTATTGCCATCGCACTGAAAGACCCTATCACCAACATCGTCGCCTGGGGATTCATCCTGTGGCGGAAGCCGTTCGAAGTCGGGGACCGAATTGAAATCGGTGAGCACGCCGGGGATGTCGTCGATCAGCGCATATTTCTTTTCTCGATGATGGAGATCGGCAATTGGGTGGATGCCGATCAATCCACCGGTCGCATCCTGCACATCCCCAACGGCATGATCTTCACCCAAGCCGTCGCCAACTTCACCCACGGCCCAAAATTCATTTGGAACGAGGTACCGGTACTGATCACCTTCGAAAGCGATTGGGAGAAAGCCAAGGGCTTGTTACAGGAAATCGGTGATGCACACGATATTTCCCAAGAGGGTAATGCCGCAGAAGAGTTCGAAGCCGCTACGCAGAAATACTTGCTCAAGTACGATAAGCTGACCCCCAGCGTCTATACCAATGTGCTGGATTCCGGCGTGCTGCTCACAATTCGCTATTTGTGTAGGCCACGTCACCGCCGTAGTTCGGCTCAAGTATTGTGGGAAGATATCCTGCGCGCATTCGCTAAACATCCTGATATAGACCTGGCCTACCCCACAACTCGTTTTTATTCGTTACCTGCAGGAGACAAAAATTAGAGGTACTCAATGGTAGACAATTTACTAGAACGTTACAATTATGATGAATTCATCCCGGCAAAGTTCGAACCCTGGATGCGCTTCGTAAAAAGCCCCGCGCTTGGCACACCTGCGCCCGACTTCCCGCTTTGGAATCTGGAGCAACAAGAAACCAGCCTGAGTGCGGTTTGGAAAGATAACTTATATACCGTGGTGGAATTTGGCTCATTTACCTGACCGTACTGCGGGCTGGCGGCGCCAGCTATGAATGAGATCGCTGAACGTTTTACGGAAAACCAGATTGGTTCGATCTTTCTGTATACAAATGAAGCTCACCCCGCTGAAAACTACCCTCACCTGACCAGCATGGATCAGAAATTCCGTCATGCTCGCGATCTGCGGGATGTGCTAAACGTCAGCCGCCCGATCCTGGTGGATGCGTTGGATGGGGTCTGTCATCGCGCTTATGGTTCGATGCCCAATATGACCTGGATATTTAACAGATCTGGAATCCCCGTTTACAAGTCCGACTGGACAGATGCCAACAGCATCGCAAACGCACTGGATTATTTCCTAGATGTAGCTGGCCGACGCCGGAAAGAGCCGTTAGCGCCCTTCCATGCTGAGCGGCTAGATTTTCGCAAAAGCGACCGAAAAGCCTTTTACGCCGATTTGGAGCGCAATGGTTCCAAAGCCGTAACCGAGTTCAGGAAAGCTTTCGGGAATTAATATGGATCAGATTTACGTCATCGGGCATGTCAACCCTGATACCGACTCGATCGCTGCTGCGATGGGGTATGCCTGGTGTCTGCATGAGCGAGATGGAGTGGACACAGTTGCTGCCCGCGCAGGTGCGATCAACCCGCAAACTGCCTGGGTGCTTAAGAAGTTGGAGCTGGAAGCACCTAAGCTTCTGAATGACGCTTCACCGCGCTTCGAAGCCGTGACCCGCAGGCTGGATACCGCCACACCAGAGGCGCCTTTGCGAGATGCCTGGGCGATCGCCTCTCGCACCTGGGGAATTGCCCCCGTTGTGAACGAAGATGGTACTCCTTTCGGCCTGGTGACTGGCGCCAGTTTGTTTGCATATCTGAGCCAGGTCGTCGGCCCACATCCGCGCAGGCAGGAACAACCCATCTCAGAAATTCTGGATTTGCCCTGCAAGGACGTGTGCGATACCAAAGTACCCAAGTTCAAGCTCAATAGTCGCATCCGCGATGCGCTCAACCGCATCCTGCGCCAGGAAGGCGACGATTTTTGGGTAGTAGATGAAGCCGGGGGTTATGTGGGTGTTTGCCGCCAACGGGACGTGCTCAACCCGCCCCGTTTGCAGGTCGTGTTGGTGGATCACAACGAACCCCGCCAGGCTTTGGCACATCTTGAAGATGCCGACCTGCTTGAAATTCTCGACCATCACCGCTTGGGAAATCCTTCCACGCATACACCCATCCGCTTCAAAGTGGACATCGTCGGCAGCACCAGCACACTGGTATCCGAGCAAATCGAAGAAGCCGGGTTAGCCGCGCCACCACAGATGGCCGGGATGTTGCTCTCTGGTTTGTTATCGGATACGCTCATCCTGACCTCCCCCACCACCACTGAACGCGATAAAAAAGCCGCCGATAGATTAGGACGCTGGGCCTTTGTTAAAAACAGTCCACTGTCTGACGAGACGGTTGAATCTTACGGTCAACAAGTGGTTAACGCAGGCGCGGGATTAGCGACACGCGACCCGGACGAAGTGGTCAGCACCGACCTTAAGGCCTATGAAGCCGGTGACTTTCGCTTTGCAATCGCCCAGGCTGAAGTGACCGATTTAGTACAGCTGACCAAGCACCTCGACAAACTCACAACTTCATTATCAACTCTACGTGATAAACGCACGCTGGATTTTGCTATGCTGATGGTCACGGATGTGGTGCGTGGCTCCAGCCGCCTGCTTACTATCCATGAACCATCCGAACTGAGCGACCTGCCTTACCAAAAACAACCTGATGGCACCCGGCGAGCAGAAGGAGTGGTTTCAAGGAAGAAGCAATTATTGCCGGTCGTTTTAGGATTATTGGAAAGATAACTTTAGTAGTGAATTACAAAAACCAGCACTTTGTTACGGAATCGTATCTAAAAGCATGGCGTGATCCCAAAACACCGAATGGCACTTTTGTCTGGACTGTTTCAATAGATAATCACTCAATACAAAGAAAATCCCCAAGATCATTATTTGCGGAGGAGGATTTCTACACCTTTTACGATACTAACGGGAACAGAATTTTGGAATTAGAGCATAAATTACATGATGTTGAAGATAAATTTATTAAATTGAGAGATCAAAAGTTACAAAAGCATCAATCTCTCACACAGGGTGATAGGCATTCAATAGCCTTATTTATCTCAACAATGTTTGCACGGACAAAACGCCAAAAAGAAGATAACAAGGAAATTTGGCGAGAATACTTGGATTATATTGATTCTCTTCCCTCGGAACTTAAAGAATTCATTAAACAATCGGAGGAATTTAAGCAAGTTGAATTTATGCACTTAGAACAACCAATGCCATTTAATATGTTTCACCTCGTAAATATGTTTGTACCATTTATTTTTAGAATGAATTGTAAAATATTAGAAACAAAAACTAACCCAGGCTTTATCACATCAGACAACCCATGCATTTTATTTGATCCTAAAATATATTCAAGTACTCCTCCAACAATATGGCACAAACTATTGAGTTCTCCCAGTGTTGAAGTTATTATGCCAGTTTCTCCAAAATTAGCTATTAGCTTAGAATGGAATGGCTTTGACGGTTATATTGACTTGCACAGAAAACCTGACATTGAAATAGAAGCTGTCGATTCGGTAAATAACCTTTCAACTCTCAATGCAGAAGAATTTATCGTGATAAACCAAAACTCATATAAGCAGGAATGGTTTTCAAAAAGTTAAAATACGGTTCCACAATCAAGGAATATTCATGCCCACCGACCACGACTACATGCTCCATACCGTTAAATTAGCCAAAGCCGCCGGAAAAGCGGGAAACCTCCCAATTGGTGCGGTCATCGTTCTGGATGACGAGATCATCGCCGAAGGGCAAAACCGACTGTGGTACCCGGTCACCAACCCCGGGCGTCACGCCGAGATCGATGCCTTGGCGGGTGTCGATCCGTCACTGTGGGTGCGTGCCAAAGAGATGACCTTGTACACCACCCTCGAACCTTGCATGATGTGCCTGAGTACCATCTTGCTCCATCACATCGGGCGCGTGGTCTATGGTGCTGATGATCCGCGCGGGGGTGCTTTGTGTGTCGTTGGACACATGCCCCCCTCCTTCGAAAAGTTTTACAAAGAACTTACTATGGAAGGCCCTGCTCTGCCAGAAGAATGCGACCGGCTATTCCACCAAATGGTGGAATTGATCGAAGCGCGCATTTCCAATTAAAATTTCCTTCAGAGTAAGATATCGGATACAATTAGTCATATAAGCATCGCTTTACAAGAATTGCAATACCTGGAGGCTATAAAATGCAACTACGTGACATGTTACGCAACGTCAGCCGAACCTTTGCGATTTCAATCGAACATCTTCCCTCAACTTTGCGTGATTCTGTCACAATTGCATATTTATTATTTCGAGTATCAGACTGCCTGGAAGATCATGAGAACCTTGATCCAGGTTTCAAAGCCGAATTGCTGCGCACTTGGGCGCAAGTATTACAGGGCAACCTGCCCCCAACCTCCCTGACCAGTGAAATCGCGCATCTGGATGAAAATAACCCGGAAGTGTATGTTGCCCAACAAGCTGATCAACTGCTGGATGAACTGCATCAGCTTGAGTTGCCTCTGCAAGAATCAATCACCCACCACGTGCATCAAACCTCGCTGGGAATGGCGCGCTGGCAAGAGCATGGCCCCATTGTGAACACCGAAGAAGAAATGGATGACTATATGCACGAAGTAGCAGGGCGAGTGGGGTATCTTTTAACTGATCTCTTCGCCTGGCATTCCCCAATCATCGCAAAGCAGAAAGCTCAACTGCGACCCCTGGCGCGAGAATTCGGGTTGGCCTTGCAAACTGTCAATATCATTCGCGGCCTACGCAAGGATTTCGAACGAGGCTGGGTGTTCGTCCCGCGTACATTTTACGAACCCTTGGGGCTGACGCGAGACAATCTCTTCGCACCGGAGAATCACAGCCAGGCCTTACAAGTTATTACACGCTTGGTAACGAAAGCGGATGCACATTTGCAACAAGGATTGAGTTACATCACCTGTATTCCTATCAAGCACTACAGAATTCGATTGGCCTGCATGTGGCCGCTATTTTTTGCCATCCGAACGTTGGCGTTGAGTCGAGATAACATCCAGGTAATTCTGAAAGAAGCCAAGATCACGCGGGCTGAAGTGCTGAATATCATCCGCACAACCACGCTCATGGGCTGGTCTGACAGGTGGTTGCGAAGTTACTACTCTTATTTACTGACTGTTTCATAGGTTGACCATAAACATATGACGTCTATTTACCAAGCGCTTGTTGAACTCGAAGGGAAAAACGAATCCGCTGCGCTGTGCACGGTCGTGCGCAGTCAGGGCTCCACGCCTCGAAACAGCACCACCAAGATGCTGGTCTACGAAGATGGCAGCATCCTCGGCACTGTGGGTGGCGGCGAACTGGAAAACCGGGTCTTCGAAACCGCGATGGAAACCCTAGTCGACGGCAAAGCGCAATTACTTGAATACAACATGGCCGACCCCAAACGCGGCGATCCCGGCGTGTGTGGCGGCACCGTGGAGGTGTTTGTGGAACCGATTCTCCCCGCCCCTACCCTGGTGGTCATCGGCGGTGGGCACGTTGGCAAAGCCGTCGCCCACCTCGCCAAGTGGCTGAACTTCCGCGTGGCAATATCAGACGACCGGCCTGAATTCTGTACTTCTGAAGCCAATCCGGATGCTGATGTTTTCTACGAATGCACGATGGCAGAATTGCCTGAGAAACTCAAGATCAACAACCAGACCTATCTTGTGCTAACCACACGCGGCGTCGTGGTCGACGCTCCCGGCCTGCCTCCATTGCTCGAATCCGAAGCGGCCTATATCGGGGTGATCGGTTCAAAGCGTCGTTGGAAAATGACAACCGACAAACTCGAAGAGATGGGTGCTTCCAAAAAGCTAATCGCAAAGGTTCATTCCCCAATTGGACTGGAATTGCAAGCCGAAACCCCCGAAGAGATCGCAGTCAGCATCATGGCAGAAATCCTGATGCTGCGCGAAGGTGGAACCGGCGAGTCTATGAAAACCTAAAGGGAAACCCTAACTATCAGAATTCGTATATTATATGAAAATGCTTGAATCTACAAAATCCATCGGATATAATGAAATCGTTATTGACAAGTGAATAAAGGAGAGAGGCATGGCCAGAGTTATTGATGTTATTGAATATCCAAATGAAATGGCGGAGGAAATCGTCCACCGCTTTCCGGAGGGCGGAGGCGAAGCTGACTATCGTATCGGTTCGCAGGTTATCGTTCGGGAGTCGCAGCGTGTGGTCTTCTTCCGGGACGGTACCGCACTCGATGTATTCAACGCCGGTCGCCACACCATCGCGACCGCCAATGTCCCACTGCTGACGGAAAAATTGCAAGACTGGTTCACCGGCGGCAAGACTGTTTTCCCAGCCGAAGTCTTCTTCGTTTCGGTCAAGGAGTTTGCCAATCGTAAATGGGGTACACCGCAAGCAATTATCGTCCGCAATCCCGGTATGGGGCTGGGCGTGGCGCTTTTACAAGGTTTTGGATCTTACTCCTATCAAGTGGGTGACCCACAACAATTCGTTACGCAAATCGTCGGCGCGCAGAGCACCTTCACCACCGATCAGATCGAAGATCGCCTGCGCACCATGTTGCTCTCCATTCTTCAGGACGTGCTCGGTGAGACCACCGAAGCCAAGAGCGTGGTTGACCTGATCGGCCTGACTGAAGAGCTTGGCGCAGCCGTGCGCGCAAAAGCGCAAGATGACTTCGAAGCCATCGGTATGACTCTCAAAAGTTTTTATATCGGCAACCTGAACCCATCAAGTAAGTCGGCCCAGGAACTGCGCGATATGGGTATGCTGGATATGGCTACTTACACTCAATTGCAGGCTGCGGACGCCATGCGCGATGCAGCCGCTAACCCCAGCGGCGGTGCAGGTCTGACGGCAGGTATCGGTGCTGGTATGGCCGTTGGAGACGCTATGCGCCAAGCTGTGCAGCAACGACCGCCTGATGCACCGGGTGGCGCGCAGGCCGTAAAATCCGGCATGCCGGATGTGATGACCCCTTCAGAGGCCGCGGAAGTCTTACGCGTATCTGAAGAAGATGTGGTCGCAGCCATCAAAGAAGGTAGTTTGAAGGCTAAGAAACTTGGCAAGGCATATCGCATCAGCAAAGGCGCGCTGGAAGAGTTCTTGAACGGCTAAACTACTTCGCTGATTCTACAAGGGGCTGTCCCAAAAGTCGAGGAGACAGCCCCTTAGAAATTTAATATAATAGG
>CAZCPP010000035.1:0-18903 GCA_964500655.1 uncultured Anaerolineaceae bacterium
AGACCCCTGACAAGCCTTTTCTTCCTAATCTGTCAACTTATTCCTGAACCGTGCCAATAGATGTGGCGGCTTCTTCTCAGAAGATCGCCACATAATATTTATAGGTTTTATTTGATTTCTGCTATATTTTTGCTGCATTTTTCTGCTATTGGTGAGACAAAATAAAATTGACAAAATAATTGGCCCGACAGTTTCATTTTGTTTCTGTTACCTTCATCAATCCACGAGGGTTTTCAACGTCTAACCCCTTGGCAACTGTAAAATGGTAGCAAAATAGTTGGATTAGGGCAATGCTTACCATCGGGCTGATCCATTCCGGTATGTGGTTTTTTATCAGTAATGCCGTATTAGCCCTGGATAAGATCTCTTCTCGGTTCGAGATCACTAAAGTATCTGCCTTGAACTCGCGGTTAAGCCTGTCGGTAAGTTCCAGGAACTCCATATACATTTCGCCTTCCGGAGCAACTATAAACACCGGGAATCCTTCTTCCACCAAGGCCTGGGGACCGTGTAAGAAATCGGCCGAAGAATACGGATCTGCCAATGTATAGGACAGCTCCTTGAGTTTGAGCGCCCATTCAAAAGCGGTGGCGTAATTGAAACCCCGGCCCAGCACCACGCAGCGGGTGATTTGGCGGTATTTCTCCGCCGCCTGTTTGACTTCTGCTTCTAGTTGGAGCACACGTTGGATACTGGCAACCGCCTTGTGCAGTTCAGCCAGCCGGGTTTTATCCACCTCAAGTGCAATAGAAAGCATGGCAATCGCCATCAATTGGGCGCTGTATGACTTGGTAGCCGCGATGCCTTTTTCCTCACCAGCACACAAGTCCACCACATATTCAGCCGCTTGCGCCATGGGGGAATCGACCTTGTTAACCAAAGAAATGGTGAACACGCCCTGTCGCTTAGCTTCCTGTACCACGCTGACGATATCTGGCGACTGTCCGGATTGTGAGATTCCTAATACTAATGCGTTTTGCATCGCTGGTGGACGCCCATATATCGTGAACAACGAAGGCGCCGCCAGGGCAATCGGCAGCCGATTGCGTATACCCAACAAGTATTTAGCGTATAAACCTGCGTTATCAGACGACCCCCTAGCGACCAGGAAGATGTAATCAACCTGCTGGGATTTAATTACTTCAGCGATCTCAACCACATTTTTCCACTGTGTATTTAATAATCGTTGCAATGTTTCGGGCTGCTCTAAGATTTCATTTCTCACACTCATGGCCGCACATGTTCCTTTACATATAATGATTAATTGAATTCTCGATGTGAGGGTCCTGCCTAAGTAAGAAATGTTTCTTTTCTTATTGGGACTCGATAAATCAATTCAGATATTTAATATCTCATCTATATCCAAGCTATCAATCTGATCCCGAGTAAGTTCATGTGCAATCCCATATAAATATTGGTGGTTCTTTGAATATTCGGGTAATTCATAAAGTGTTTCGATAATCGTATCCAACGGAATTTTATCTAAAGGGATATTTCCAAATTGTATCGCCCTCCTCAGGGGGCCAATTTCCTGCCCTTGAAGCGCGGCGATGATCAAGATTCCTGGACATACCAGATCGGCATGAGGTTTACCATGCCCAACTTTATTCTCCACAAGGTATGCAAAATAATGCTCACTTCCCTCTTCTGGACGCGCATGGCCAACCAAGTTCAACAATTCTGATTCCAATGCAATGCAATCAAGAAGTTTTCTTAATCCTTTCTCTTCACCCTTACCCGCTGATTCAGCGCAATCCAGTGACATTTTTAGGATACCTTGGGCAATATTGGCGATATTAGAATCGTAATAAGTTTCGGGCGTATTCTGGCCACGCTCCTCAGCGAACTTCCAATCCCATAAGCCCGTTGCAATAGAGAGTACATCGCACAAACCTGCCGCTCGAATATTAGGAGGAGCATTTGAGATGACTTGTAAATCAACAATTAATTCGGTGGGGATAGTGGTCTCTATGTACTTCACTCCCCCATTTACCCTTATCCCAGATGCCCACGTCATAAACGCATCTACAGAAATTGCTGTGGGGACACAGATCAATGGAATATCTTTTTTTACTGCCAGATACTTACCCGCATCAACAGGCAACCCGCCACCAATGGAATAAACGACTTCACCTGGACAATCCTTAAACAACTCATCCCAATATTCCAGAGTTGCCTCAGAAACCTCCAAATGGCTGGCAATAGGTAAATTCAGTTTATTCTTGACTACCTCCCAGGCTGGTCCGCTGGTAATTAGAGCTACCGGTCGGTTTTCCTTAATTGTTTCTAAGGATTGATATTTTATCTTTGGAATAGGCCAAACAACGCTCATATTTTTATCCTTGTTTTGGTAAAAGTATTTTGGTGGCTTGCCAAGAGCTCGATTTTATCAAGTTCTTGGTTTCGTCATTATTAGAATTCAACTATGATTATTTCACTGTCTTTGATTCTTGGAATCTCGATTGAAATGCATGCGTTATTCTTTTCCCAGCTGATGGTTTGCATCTCCCAAAGCGATGTGACTTTTTGTGGATTTCTCTTAGAATTAATCTTTAGTATGACGTTTCTTGATTCGGCAATATTCCATATTGGGCGAACAGTTTCATCCCGAATACTATTAACCAGGTGAATAATCAACCTGTTTCCATCATTCTGTTGGAAACAGGTCAAAGCCATAGAAAAAGGAGAGTTTTCCACACTCACTTGAGGCTCAATATTTGAAGCCCAACGCACTGCAACTGCAATCAGTTCGCGATGGGCGCTCACTCCAAACTCCAGGTAGCGGTTTCCCAATGGAGGCGCAAAATATACTACCCGTCCCTGATCGCCAGGTTGTGATAGCAGAATAGCCGGGTAGCCAGTCTCCTCCCCCAAAGGGCCATAGTGAACAGCTGCACCACCAAGCGTACTGGCAACCACTTGAGCCGAGACGGCAGGAACTACTCCCATCTGGATGCCACCGGTAGGGATCAGTTTGCCTTGTGAAAGCTCCACAGGCAGCTTATTTTCTTCTGCAAGACGCATATACACATCAAACCCACCAAACCGAGGTGGCTCTAAGCTGTATGAGAGCCCAAACATCTCTGAGAAATCATCTGCTGGCTGGCGCCAGCCAGCTTCGTCATACATCCCCGCCTCGTAGGATGCAACTACACCACCCCCTTTGGTAACAAATTGCCTGATCCTCTCTTTCGCTTCGGTGTTAAGACAGCTGGCATTAGGCAAGACCAATACACGATATTCGCCAAGCCGCCCCAGATCTGCTTCAGTAATGATGTCAAACAACAGATGCTCCTGGAGCAACGCCTTGGAAAATCCCTTCAAGCTGCCCAAATGCGCTGGCTTGTTTTCCAAATGATCAAACCGATCCAGGCTGCTCTGTGAATACAGTATCGCCGCATATTTTATGCTTTCGCGGTTCTCAAGATAGGGTTCAATATTTTTTGCTTTATTAAAGCTTGCATAAACATAATCCCAAGCTTCCTGATCAACACGATCGGGGTAATAACGGGCAAACTGTGGAGAACCGTTATTAGCCAAAATTTCAGCCATCGATAGTCGGATTTCTTCCTTCGGCAGTCCATACTGATCGAAGGGCGTTTGTGCCATCATGTTCAAGGTGAGAATTTGCTTACCTCTCCCTATGCTCTGACCATATCGTAAACTAATTCCATACCACCATAGGGGTTCCTGTACAGACACCCGATACAACTCAAAATGAACCACGTCCCCGATCTCCGCTGAATCTGGGAGATATGCCGCGTGAGCAAGTGGCACATACCAGTTCACAGCAAAACGATCTTGATAAGGGCTGTGCATGGTTATTCCAGATACATCAAGCGACCTGTCTGTAAGGCTGGCTAATGGGAAGGCTCCCTGGAAGAAAACACAGCGATCCTCTTGTTTCACAAGATCATAGAGCGATTTTCGCCAGGCTGTGATTTGCCGGTAGCGCCATTCAATAAACTTCTGGAAAACCGGGTCCCCCCAATCTTCCACCACTGGTAGCTCCTGATGGAATTCAGCATAAAATTTCTCGCGGCAGTAGCTACAACTACACCAGCTCTGGAAGCTCGGTTCGTCAAAATAAAACCCATCTACCGCATACTTCTCACTGATCTCTGTCACCACCTGTTTCAGATATTCCCGATAGGGGCTATTTGGACACATCGCCACACTCGTGTAGGCTTCGTCCCAACTGGTCACTCGCCCATCTGCCTTCCGCTGCGCCCAGTCTGGATGCTGCCAATACATCTCTGCTCCCCCCCAAATCGAAGCAATATACGCAATCACCTTCTGACCGTTCACATGAGCTGCACTCAGTGATTCCGCCAATAAATCTCGTTCCCCCAGCCCAGGATAATGTGGTGCCAGGCGGCTCTGGTAAAAGGCAGTTCCCCCCGGGAAATAGCCGATGCTAAAGACACATAGTGTGTTGACTGCTCCCTGATGGGTTTCGTCCACAATCCCCTTTACATCGATTGTCGCTACATCCGATGCGGGGAACTCCAAAGTTACGGCACGTAATGGTTTCTGATACCACTTATTCATAGATATCTCCTCCGTTAGCTTTTTATTCAGTTACCCCGCACCATTTGGCGGCTGTTAGCGCCAATATTTTTGCGCAGGTGATCACCTGTTCGAATTCAACATATTCATCGGTGCTATGGATCTTGCCTCCCGCTGGACCAAATAGGATTGCTGGAGTATTTCCATAAAGTACTGGCAAGCGCAGATCACATCCTCCACCACCAACAACCAATAATTCCTCGCCTGTCACATTCTGAACAATACTAGAGATTGTCTCCACATATGGGTGATTTGGGTTTATTTCCGCTGCATCGAACCATAAACCAAACCATTCTACGGTGAGGGGATGATCCTTCAACCAATCGTCCTTGGCAGCCCATTCAACCAAATAGGCTTTAAATTCCTCTTTTACTTTATGGATATCTTCCCCTGGCAAACACTCAATCGTACCTTCCATAACACATTGCGAGCTAATCGTGGAGGGCCATTCCCCAGCTTGAATTTTGCATATACCTAAAGGCACTTTTGTGAAGTAATATGAATCATATAAAGGGTGTGAGACAACTGATTCGCGCATAATAGAATATGCTTCTACCGCCTGAAAAACTTCCATAGCCTTTGTGATAGGGTTCACCAGTTCATGTTTATATTCTGTTCCACCCTCTTGACCTGGTACGGTTATCCGAAAATACTGCGCACCGCGGTTAGAAATTGCTGTATGGGCTAAACTACTTGGTTCTGTAAAGTTGCATGCATCTCCGGTGTAACCACGAATGATACAAGCTAAGGTGCCATTTCCCCCTGCTTCCTCATCGACAACACTCTCCAATATTAAATCCCCTTTGAGATCAATTCCAGCTGTTATCAACGCCTTCATAGCAAAGATATTGCTCACACATCCCCCTTTCATATCAGCAGATCCGCGCCCATATACCTTTCCATCTACATAATCGCCACTCCATGGTTCGTGCGACCAGGTTTCTGGCGGACCAATTGGAACTACATCCACATGACCATTTAATATCAACGATTTGCCACCACCAGTACCGCGATGGATTCCAACTACGTTTGGGCGATCTTTATATGAGCGCCCAACCGGGACATAAGCTGGATGAGCTTGAAGTTCCTCATCAGGTGGATCCCACATATCAACTTCAAGCTGCATATCTCGATATTTGTCAGCCACAATTTCCTGACATGCTTTTTCGTCCCCTTCAAGTGATGGAGTCCGAACCAACTGCTGAAGAAGTTCCAAAGCCTCTTGTCTGTGACTTTCAACAGCCTCAATTATTTTTGTCTTAAATGCTTCCATGTCTAACCTCCGAATTAATTATTTACATATAATAATTATTGATACTCAATGATAATAATGTCAGAGATATGTATCCGTGGAATTTCAATAACTAGTTCCTCTTTTATGATTCTCCATTTTAATTCGCATTTCTGTTTTAACCCAATCACTTTATTAACCTGACTGTTTACAAGACGGATTAGCTGGATATCGTAGAAATTATTAATTTCATCAACCGGTTTTAATATCTCATCGCGCACACTTGCTACCAGATGGATCACATCACGCTTTTCCATTTCCTGCACATATGCTGATAGTGCGATCTCATTCGAGGCATTTTCCAATCTGACTGGGGGATGTGTACCTGCTACCCATCTTACCGCAGTTGCAATCAGTTCGCGATGGGCGCTCACTCCAAACTCCAGGTAGCGGTTTCCCAATGGAGGCGCAAAATATACTACCCGTCCCTGATCGCCAGGTTGTGATAGCAGAATAGCCGGGTAGCCAGTCTCCTCCCCCAAAGGGCCATAGTGAACAGCTGCACCACCAAGCGTACTGGCAACCACTTGAGCCGAGACGGCAGGAACTACTCCCATCTGGATGCCACCGGTAGGGATCAGTTTGCCTTGTGAAAGCTCCACAGGCAGCTTATTTTCTTCTGCAAGACGCATATACACATCAAACCCACCAAACCGAGGTGGCTCTAAGCTGTATGAGAGCCCAAACATCTCTGAGAAATCATCTGCTGGCTGGCGCCAGCCAGCTTCGTCATACATCCCCGCCTCGTAGGATGCAACTACACCACCCCCTTTGGTAACAAATTGCCTGATCCTCTCTTTCGCTTCGGTGTTAAGACAGCTGGCATTAGGCAAGACCAATACACGATATTCGCCAAGCCGCCCCAGATCTGCTTCAGTAATGATGTCAAACAACAGATGCTCCTGGAGCAACGCCTTGGAAAATCCCTTCAAGCTGCCCAAATGCGCTGGCTTGTTTTCCAAATGATCAAACCGATCCAGGCTGCTCTGTGAATACAGTATCGCCGCATATTTTATGCTTTCGCGGTTCTCAAGATAGGGTTCAATATTTTTTGCTTTATTAAAGCTTGCATAAACATAATCCCAAGCTTCCTGATCAACACGATCGGGGTAATAACGGGCAAACTGTGGAGAACCGTTATTAGCCAAAATTTCAGCCATCGATAGTCGGATTTCTTCCTTCGGCAGTCCATACTGATCGAAGGGCGTTTGTGCCATCATGTTCAAGGTGAGAATTTGCTTACCTCTCCCTATGCTCTGACCATATCGTAAACTAATTCCATACCACCATAGGGGTTCCTGTACAGACACCCGATACAACTCAAAATGAACCACGTCCCCGATCTCCGCTGAATCTGGGAGATATGCCGCGTGAGCAAGTGGCACATACCAGTTCACAGCAAAACGATCTTGATAAGGGCTGTGCATGGTTATTCCAGATACATCAAGCGACCTGTCTGTAAGGCTGGCTAATGGGAAGGCTCCCTGGAAGAAAACACAGCGATCCTCTTGTTTCACAAGATCATAGAGCGATTTTCGCCAGGCTGTGATTTGCCGGTAGCGCCATTCAATAAACTTCTGGAAAACCGGGTCCCCCCAATCTTCCACCACTGGTAGCTCCTGATGGAATTCAGCATAAAATTTCTCGCGGCAGTAGCTACAACTACACCAGCTCTGGAAGCTCGGTTCGTCAAAATAAAACCCATCTACCGCATACTTCTCACTGATCTCTGTCACCACCTGTTTCAGATATTCCCGATAGGGGCTATTTGGACACATCGCCACACTCGTGTAGGCTTCGTCCCAACTGGTCACTCGCCCATCTGCCTTCCGCTGCGCCCAGTCTGGATGCTGCCAATACATCTCTGCTCCCCCCCAAATCGAAGCAATATACGCAATCACCTTCTGACCGTTCACATGAGCTGCACTCAGTGATTCCGCCAATAAATCTCGTTCCCCCAGCCCAGGATAATGTGGTGCCAGGCGGCTCTGGTAAAAGGCAGTTCCCCCCGGGAAATAGCCGATGCTAAAGACACATAGTGTGTTGACTGCTCCCTGATGGGTTTCGTCCACAATCCCCTTTACATCGATTGTCGCTACATCCGATGCAGGGAACTCCAAAGTTACGGCACGTAATGGTTTCTGATACCACTTACCCATGGAAGTCACCTTAGATTCGGAAACTAACCTTTTACTGCTCCAAATGTCATTGCAGAAATAAAATAACGCCTAACTAATATTGCAAAAATTACAACAGGCAAGGTTCCAACAAAAGCCGTGGCAAACATTTCACCCCATTTAATACCAGAGTGGGTCATAAAAAATCCAATTGTGGTTGGCAGAGTGCGGGTTTTTGTTGAAGTCAAAAAGAAAGCAAGTTGAAATTCATTCCAAGCTCCAATAAAGATCAATATTGACGTAGCTGCCAGACCAGTAACCATAAGCGGGAGAGTAATCTGGATAAAAGCTCTAAATCTTGAACATCCATCCACCATTGCTTGCTCTTCTAATTGAATTGGTATCGCCTCAATAAAACCACGCAGCATCCAGATGGCAAATGGAATATTCCAAAGTAGAAAAACAAACACTAGATAGTAATAGGTATCGTACATATTTAAGGCACGCGCTATATAAAACAGTGCAAATACAATCGATATTCCCGGAATCATTTGCAAGAATAAGAATCCATACGCCATTGCGTCTTTGAAAGGAAACCTGAAACGAGCAAAACTATAGGTTGCTGGGATCGCAATCAACATTGTCAGAATTGAAGATGAAATTGACACGATGAAACTATTCTTAAAGTAGAAACTTATTTGGATGTCTTCAAATATTGCCTTTAGGTTTTCCAGACTGGGAGTAAAAATCCAAACCGGGGGGTATGCAAATGTGTCCAGGCGTGTCTTGAATGCTGAAGTCACCATAAAAAGATATGGAAATAAAAATAAAAATGCAATTAAGACTGCAATGATGTTCAGTAGCAATCTAGGTAATTTTATACGCAGCTTTTTCATATAAATATCATCCAGACTAAGAAAAACATTACATTTCGAATTTAACGCGCTCAAATATTCGGACGAGTATAAAAGTCAAGGACACAATTGTTATAATTAGTAAAACACTTGAAGCAGATCCTCGCCCAATATTTCGTGCCACCAGGGTAGTTTTATAAACATAAAGAGGCAGTGTTGTAGTAGCGTCCCCAGGTCCCCCAGCAAACATGGCAAATATAACATCAAACCCTCGTAATAATTCCATCAACCGCAACATAGAAACAGTTACTATGAGCGGTGCCATCATAGGTAGTGTGACATAACGAAATAGTTGCCAAATTGAGGCACCGTCTACCTTTGCCGCTTCATATGGATCTTTTGGTAATGCCTGTAATCCTGCAAGTAAAATTAGAACAAAAAATGGTGTATATTGCCAGATATCAACTAGGATAACCGCTGGAAGAGCAAGGTCAGGGCCATACCAGTTAAGTTTTGTGCTAAACAAGGTTTCGACAAAATAATTGACTAATCCATCAAAGGAAAAGTAGAGTCTGAAGACCATACCAACCATCGAGGGCATTACCACAATAGGAATAAGCAAAATCGCAGTGTAGAATGAACGGGCAAATATCTTTCCATTCAGAATCAGGGCAATTACAAATCCAAATACTAACTCAACAATTAAACAAACGACTACATATATTGTTGTGGTGCGTACAGACGCCCACAGGGATGTATTGTTGTCGAAGAGCAACCAGCGGTAATTTTCTAATCCGACCCAAACTGCTTCTTCTGCAGGTTTACCAAATATCCATTCGGTCAGGCTCATCCTGATTAACCAAAATGTACTATATAGGGCCAGAATGAATACAATAATAAAAGCTGGCAACAATAAGATGTATGCTGTTCGATTTTCTTTAGGAATATTTTTCAGAAATCCTATCATTGCGTTTTCTCTGACATCAAGTAATAAAAACCAAAATATTCTCATGGCAAGAATTAACCGGGGGTTGTGGGATTAATATACAATCCCACAACCCCCTTATTTGCGCTTCATTCAAGCACAATGATTTTAAGCAGATCTAAACCAGAACTGGGTTTCAATATATTTGTGAATGGTAGCAGTAATGAATCAATTTGTGAGCACCCACAAAATCCAATTCTAAAATTTGATCTAATCAAGTAAATCCTCAACCTGGGTTTGAATTTTTTCACAAGCCTCCTCTGGCGTTTGTTGACCAACCAAAGCTTTGCCACCTTCGGTCCCTGCAATATCGCTCAATGTGTTCCATTCTGGGATTGGTATGACAACGCTATATCCCTTTTCCATTAATACTGCTGCCTGTTCTAGAGTATCAATAATCGTCTGGTAGTAGGAGAATTCAGTTTGTTTTTCAGGGTTTTCTAGGTAGGAGGTCCGTGAAACAATGCCGCCATTTTCAATATACTCATCCTGAAGTCCCTTGCTTGTCATATACATGATGTAAGAATAAGCGGCCTCTTTCTTCTCGGATTTATCCGGGATACCATAACCCCAACCCCAAACACCGGAAAATGCCCCAGCCGGGCCAGCAGGCATCGGAGAGTAACAAACTTTTCCAGCAACTAATGATTTTTCAGGATTTTCTACTTCTGGTGCACCCGCAGAGGATTCAACCATCATAGCGGTCTTACCTTGCATGAAGGCGTCCCATGCCTCGGGGAAGGAGAACGATTCCACCCCGGGTGGCGCATATTCCATCATGTCAATCATATACTGCAGTGAAGCAACAGTTTCTGGTTTATTAAAGCCTGGGGTAGTCATGGTTGGGTCAAGCATCTCGCCCCCAAAGGGGAAGATAAAGACCGACCACATATAGGTCATTTCCCAGCCTACACGCGTTCTCCATGACAGACCAGAAACCCCCTCAACATTCTCCTGAAAATATGCAGCAGCTTCTTTCATATCTTCCAGGGTTTTTGGTACTTCAATATTGTGTTCATCAAATAGATCACATCGGTAGAATAAGAAAACCGTCTCGCCAGCGAATGGAATTGCATAGTGCTTCCCTTCAATGACAAGCATATCGCGGTACGGCTGCAAGATATCTTCATATTCATACCAATCCGGGGTTATGGACGAGTCTGTAATGAAGTCATCCAAAGGCATTAAATACTCTGCATCTGCCATTGTAGGCATGGCTTCTGGATAAGACATGATGACGTCGTAATCAGAAGAAGGAGCACTCATTTCTAGTAATAACTTTTGTCCCAGGGCACCTTCCTCCATTTCATCAATAACCACCTTTATGCCAGAGAGCTCTTCAAATCTTGGCGTCATTTCCTTGAATGCTTCAGTCGAAGGGTGTGAGGCGGCGGCTATTTTTATTTCCGTGCCACCAAGTTCTTCGTTCACACCTTTAGCCCACGCCTCAATAGGCGTTAAATCTTCTGCAGCAGGTGCGTCTTTAGGTGCTTCTACATTTGAATTTTGGGCAGGTGCACAGGCTCCCAAAATGATGGCCATCATAAATAGGGCAGCCAAGACAATAAACAATCTTTTCTTTTTCATGAACTTATCCTCCAGTCTTATTACATAGTTATTTATTGAACAAGTTGTGAGAGTGGCAATATACATTCCCACAGCTATTCACAGAACCCTTTTTTGACCAATAAAACAATATTCACCTCCTTTTTATTTGTATTGTCACATTTAC
The DNA here is from genome assembly GCA_964500655.1 of uncultured Anaerolineaceae bacterium. Classification (GTDB taxonomy): domain Bacteria; phylum Chloroflexota; class Anaerolineae; order Anaerolineales; family Villigracilaceae; genus JAABUE01. The sequence continues at coordinate 11,549 of CAZCPP010000035.1, forward strand.
CTCTTTTCTATCCTTTGCTCCATGCTGGAAGCTGCGCATGCAGCCTTCCCAGCTCTTCAGACGTCATCGGGCGCAATTCGGTATCGCCCAGGTGGGTATCGCGGTTCTCGACGATTAGCCAGGTAGCATCACGCGTGGAGATCAGGTTATGCCAGCTCCCCTGGGTAACGTTGTAGATCGTGTTTGGGCGCAAATCTTCCACCATCATCTCACCATTTTGGTCGATGGTGAAAAGCACAGCTTTGCCTTTGAGCAGAACAAAGACTTCGTCGGTCTGGTAATGGCGTTCAATCTTACCGATCTTATTCAGATCAAAGATTGGCTCCCAGTTCAGCAGAGCTACTTGCCAGTCGTGGCTGAATAACAACGGCTGGTAGCCCTCACCTTCCCAATCGAATATTTGCATGCCCGGTTGTTTATCCACTACACTAACTCTTTCGCCTGTGTTTGGATTTTCTTGATGGCCTCTACCATTTCGGCCATGTCCTTCTGTGTACCTAGTAATGTGCGATGCACCATCCATACAGTCTTCTCGGCCAAATCCTCGGTATTTGGGTAACTATCCTGAAGGAACTCAAACTTCTCGGCCGCATGCTCCGGGGCTAGGCGCTTGCGGAACTCGCCGCTCTTGAAAAGGTCCAGGGCATGCACCGGTGGGTAGCTGGCTTGGGTGGGTATCCCTTCGGCATTGAAAGCTTCAATGAACTTGTCCCGGCTCAGACCGGTAAAGGCTTCGGGGTTGTAATAGAAGATGTAGCAGTACTGCCCGCTGCGGGTAGCGCGTTCATCCATCTTCTGCGGTCGGATGCCTTCGATCTTGAACAATTCTTCAGTCAGGTAAGCGGCATTCCCGGTGCGGCGTTTGCCCTGTTCGTCCAGGCGTTTCAACTGCTCCATTAACACCGCGCCATGCCATTCGCTCAGACGATAGTTGGAACCATTCAAAAAGTGGGAATAGAACCACTCTTTCGGCAAACGGCCACAGTCATGTACCGAGCGGATGCGAACTTCCAGGTCATCATCGTTGGTGATCACAATGCCGCCTTCACCGGCGGTCATGAGTTTGCTGGCCTGGAAGCTGAAAGTGCCAGCCGCACCCATATTGCCTACCTTCTTGCCTTTCCATTCACTGCCGTGTGCGTGGGCACAGTCCTCAACCAAGAACAGGTTGTGCTTTTTACACACTTCTTGCAACTCGTCCAGATCTGCGGGGTGACCGGCCACGTGCACTACCACCACGGCCTTGGTGCGCGGCGTGATGGCGGCTTCAATCTTGGCCGGGTCGATGCAGTAACTGTCCGGGGTAACGTCCACGAAGACCGGCATGGCATTGGCATACAGTACCGCGCTGGCCGTGGCCACAAATGTATAGTCTGGAACGATAACCTCATCGCCGAAACCAATACCGAGAGCGGCCATGACGATCTCCAGGGCGGCTGTGCCGTTGGTACAAGCGATACCGTGCTTCGCCTGGTGGTAAGCAGCAAACTTTCGCTCGAATTCCAGCGTCTTGGTGCCTGGTGTACGCCACCACACACCGCTGTTGAGTACTTCCATTAAGGCTTTCTCTTCCTGCTGGTCGTGTTGAGGCCAGTTGGGGAAATCCTGGGTCTTGGCCGGTTTTCCGCCAAGAATGGCTAATTTTTCCATGTTCTGCTTCCTTAAAACTCCAATAAAAATTTCAGTATTTGACGGCAACCCAGCATTGTTCTTTTATGCTTTGTTGGATCGCATCACACAAGATCAGTTCACGGTAGCCCTCCCCCAAGGTGGGGAAAGTGGGCGGCTGGCTAAAATCCCCTTTGGTTATATAGCTGTATACTTCTGAAAAATGGCGGGCAAAGGTGTCTGGGTATCCTTCAGCATGTCCGCCAGGGTAGGCCGCATAGCGGCGCACTTCATCCTGCATCAGCGCCGGGTCTTTGATCATGGTTTCATTCGGTTTTTCGCGGTAGCCCAGCCACATCTTGTTCGGTTCTTCCTGATGCCACTGCATGGAACCCTTGGAACCGTTGATCTCCCACCAGAAGGCGTTCTTGCGCCCGGCGTTGACCTGAGACAATGTGATCACGCCGCGCGCGCCGTTATCAAACCGCAGTAGGATTCCGGCGAAATCTTCTGTGTGGATGTCCACATCTTCGGTTTCCGCCGCTACATTTAGCTTGCTGCCAAAGGTCTCCACCGCCCTCATCGGGCGTTTGCGCACCGGTACAAAGGTAGCCACATCGGCAAACACCTCCATGATTTTCAAACCGCTGAGCCAGGCGAGCATATCCATCGCATGTGTACCGATGTCCCCTACCACGCGCAAGCTGCCGCCTTCTTCTGGTTCCAGCCGCCAGTTCCAATCGGTAGGGAGGAACAGCCAGTCCTGGCAATATTCGGCATGCAGGATGCGCGGCTCGCCGATCTGCCCGGAGCGGATGCGGGCGTGGGCCTCCTGGTTCATGGGATAGAAGCGGATGCTGAAGTTAACCGCCCCGACCATCTTATTCTTTTCAGCGATATCCACCAACTCACGACCTTCTTCGCAGGAGGTCGCCAGCGGTTTTTCGATCAGCACGTGTTTCTTGGTTTGCAAGATATCTTTGGCCATGGAGTAATGCAAATAGTTAGGGGTACAGAGGTGCACCACGTTGACTTCATCATCGGTCAGTAGTTCATCCAGGCTGGCATAGGCCTTGGGGATACCCATACGCTGTGTAAACGACTGTGACTCTTCGGTGTCAATTCCCAGCATACCCACTACCGGGATATTCAAACGGCGCAGAGCTTCGGTGTGGGTCACACCCATGAAACCGCCGCCAACGATTGCTGTCTTTAACATGCTATTTCTCCTTCCATGCAGCGCACTCAATTCAAGCGGCGCACCACGTAATAATCTTTGGTCAAATGCAAAATAAGAGAAATGGCGCCCATCACCGTCGCCTGGCTGCCTAGGGTAGAAACTTCCAGGCGTGGCACATGCTGGATCACGCCATCAATGCGTTCCAGGATTGGCTGAATGAGCATATCCGTGGAATTGGACACACCGCCGCTCAACACAATCAGTTCCGGGTTGAGTAAGGTTGCGATATTAACAATTACCATGCTGAGGTAGTCAATGGTTTCATTGACGATCCCCACAGCCCAGTCCTCTCCTTTACGGGCAGCATAAAATACCTGGCTGGCTTTCAACTTGGCCAAAGTGTCTTCATCCCATTTGCCAGTCAGCACAGCACGCGCCCGGTCAGTAATACCGGTCCCGGAGACGATGCTCTCCATGGCGCCGAATTGATCGTAACGATGGTTCAATGCCTCAATATTAGGCAATAAATAACCGACTTCACCAGACCCTTCATTGTGACCGCGGTATAACACGCCATCTATCACCAATCCTGCTCCCAAGCCGGTACCTATGCCCAACAGCACCATGTTGTTCACGCCGCATCCAGTGCCAAACCACTGTTCACCCAACACAGCCAGGTTGACATCATTATCTACCACCACGGGGTAATTAAAGACTTCTGCCACGCGGGACTTAAGGGGGAAATTGCGCCAATTGAGGGCTGGCGCCCATTCCACCACACCGGATTGCACATGCGTAACCCCAGGGGCACCCACAGCGATCCCCAACAGGCGTTTCTCTTTTTCCGCAGCCAGCTTGACCAGCTTTTCAATCATCTGGGTCACCAAGCTAAAACTTTCTTCACCTGAGGAGTCATTTAGTTTTTGGTATACATCACCAAGGATGCTTCCGCCCAGGTTGGAAAGCGCGCCGTAAAGTTTAGTTCCACCCAGGTCAATGCCGATCACCACGCCGCCCTCAGCATTGAACTCCAGCAGCTCACGCGGCCGCCCAGTGGAACCGGTGGTCTCACCAGTGGAGCGCACCATGTCGTCTTCGATGAGTTCATCGATAATACGTGCCACCGTTGGCATTGTCAGGTCCAGCTTACGGCTGATCTCCGAGCGCGCGGTGGGACTGGTTTGGCGCATATACTCCAGGATGGCGGACCGGTTGACCCACTTCATTTGTGTGGCATTGATGGTGCGGGGAAGAGGAAAATCAGATTTTGATTTCATAGACACCTATTTACTTATTAACTGTTTGTAATTAACTCTTATTATAGAGATATTTTTTCAATTGTCAATAGCGCGGAGTAAAAAAAGGTTAAAAACAGGCTTTTTAGAGGTAGGGAGAGCGTGGAAATGTAATAACATTGTCGAAAAAATATTCTGTTGCCACGCTTTTGATTCTACTTCACTTGGTCTAATTGCATTAAATAATCCCACCAAAAAAGCACCTAAAAACATAATAACCAACGATTCGATATCCAACAAGTAGTTCCAAAAATCAGGGTAACTACAAATTTAGGTGTTTCACAACTTCCTCAAGCTCATCATCAGTGATTCCTAGGTAGCGTTTGGTATAAGCAAGACTGGAATGGTTGAGCTTATGCATTATTAGAGCCATATCCACCCCTTGCATCCTGGCATGGTACCCCCATGTTTTGCGTAGGCTATGAGTGCCAAAATTTCCTCTCAGACCAACATCATGACAAATTGATGTGATGATTTTCCAGGCTTGGCCCCGCTTGATAGAGTTGGAATATGTGTTGGTTTTTGAATTGAAAAGGACATAATGGGCAAGATTATCAGAAACACCAGGATATGCATTCAAATACTCTTCTACCACCTCACTTATACTAATATTAATAACCACCTCAGAACGTTTACCTCGTTTTTGTTCCTTGATCCAAAAACGTCGCTTTACTTGTTTTTTCTCATCCACAAAATGACCAATCCGCATTTGCAGCAAGTCTGAAATACGCAATGCAGTATTGATTCCCACTACGAATAGCAATAGATCTCGGAACCGACCTTGCCCGCGCAATATGTTTTTGATTTGAGCTATCTTTTTTCTGTCACGGATCGGTTCAACAAAATTCATAAAATCCCCCTAAAATGAGGTGAACATAACTTGTTTGATCGGGTAATATGTTCACCTAGTACAACTTAGCAGATATGAAAGCAAAAAACAAGGGTTGATTTGACAGCCCTTTTGTCTTTCAAGGAAACTCAAGAAGGATTTTGTCTACTAGAAACCTTCTGTGCAGATAATGACCACGGGGAATTAGAAATAATTAAAGTTTGGGATAAGGGGAACTGAACACAGACCTCACCGTTGGGGGTATAAATCCTAATGTCCCTACGCTTTCGGGAAAAAGAAACGATGGAAGTGTAGCACGATACAGATACCACCCTTCCAGATAGTAATTTAGATCACAATGGTTAAAGTGTTATGTGGTGCTGGCCACCACATAATCGCTATTGAACTAAGCCGGGGTAGGAGAGCAGCCCAGAATATGGGGATTAAGGACAGATGTTAGTAGGAAATCGGAGAGTATCAGTGAAATAAGGAGAAGGATATTCTATAGAAATTGCGGAGTCGAAGATCGGAAGGGTATAAGTTTAGTCTGAAGAAGGATGATTTACCACTATCAGACCAAGCAGAACAACAGGTGTAATCTGATATCACTACGCCTGTAGAAAAAAGAAACTTGGGTCTAAGGCAATGGTTGTTCAAGGCGGGTGACGTCCTTTGGGTTGGATGCTTTGTAGTCGTTGCATGGCTTGGCCGCAGGTGGGGCAGAGGATTGTGTTGCTGGGCAATGATTGAGCTTGTTCTAGCGCCGCTACATTCTCCGGCAAAGTGTATGGATGAACACTACCCAGTTGTTGGTGAAGTGTGGCGAGCTTTGCGCGGTGGCTGGGACTGAAGATGCCATAATAGCGCACTTTGACAAACCCACGAGGAAGGATATGCTGCAAGAAACGGCGAATAAATTCTTCAGCGGGCAGGGAGCAGAGCTTGGTCTTGCCAGTTTCGGTATCCTTGTAGCGAAAGGTTACATTGTCATCTTCCAGTTTCAGGATACGGTGGTTATTGATAGCCACTCGGAAAATATATGCGGAGAGGTACTTCATGGCGGCTTGTCCATCGCCGACCGGTTTGCAGTGCACGACCCAGTCTTGCACCCAGACAGATTTGGGAATATCGTCAAAGAAGTCGGTCTTTCGCAAAGCCTCTCGGAACTTAGCTCGAAAGATGATGGAGAGGGCTTTCACTGGTAGCAGGAAACTTTCTCCTCCAGGTAGCCAGTTCTTCTCGTCTGGAGCGAGGCCACCAGATGGAACCAGATAGTGTACGTGAGGGTGGTAAGCGAGGTTGCGTCCCCAAGTATGAAGAACACCTACCATACCGATTTTGCCGCCAACAAAGCGGGGATCGCTGGCCAAGTGTTGGGTAGCAGCTGCTGAGGAGCGGAAGAGCAAATTATAGAAAGTGGTCTGGTTGCTCCGGGCGATCCTTCTGATAGGAGCGGGCAATGTAAAAGTGAACATGAAGAAGGGGACGGGAAGAAGTAGCTCTTGCTGTTTTTCCAGCCACTTTTGACCCTTATCATTCTGACATTTGGGACAATGACGGTTCCGGCAGGAATGGTATTTGTATTGGATATCATCGCACTTCTGGCAATGGTAAACGTGGCCACCAAGAGCTTCGGTGCGGCAACGCTGGATATCCCGAATAGCCTGCCAGTGGCTGGGGAGGATCTTGTCCTTGAACTTGTTTAGATACTGTGGCCCATATAGACGGAAGATATCCGCCAACTCGATCACAGTAATTGTTCCATCACTTGGTTGATGGCTACAACTGCTGGAGCTTCAACTTTTTGCGTCAAGTGTGTGTAGATGGTAGTAGATGCTGGAGAACTATGCCCTAGATAAGCTTGGATGAGCCGAAGTCTGACCCCGGCTTCGAGTAAATGGGTAGCGTAACTATGGCGGAGCGTGTGTACTGTAGCGTGTTTCCGGATGCCGCACTCTTGTACCGCGGCTCGAAAAACGAACTGCACTCCGCTGGCGTTCATTGGTTTGGTCGCTGTCTTCGATGGGGCTCCTCTAGGTTGGTCTGGGGCTGGAAAGAGCCACATCGGATGTCGATGTGTTGCCCAGTATTGCCGTAATAGATCCAGCGTGCCTTGGAAAAGTGGTACACAACGATCTTTGCCTCCCTTGCCGTTACGAACATGGACGCGCATCCGTTCGCTATCAATATCTGCAACTTGTAGAAACAATCCTTCTCGCAAGCGTAGTCCACAAGAGTAGATCGTGCTCAGACAGACCCGATACCTCAGCCGTCGAATACACCCTAGTACTTGGCGGACTTCGGCGATGCTGAGTACGACTGGTAATTTCTTTTCCTTCCGTACGCGCACCAACTCAAGCGTAGGAAACTCTTTTCCCAGAGTGTATTGGTAGGGAGGCGTGCAAAAATAACTTCCCATTTTGAGACGGCTGAACTAATCGGG
>CAZCPP010000036.1:0-18553 GCA_964500655.1 uncultured Anaerolineaceae bacterium
GCATTAGGAGTACTGTATCGCTCATTCCCCCAAGCGGTTGTTTGGATTTTATTGATTATTCTAATAGCATTTATACTGTTGGGAAGTTTATCTTCCAACGTAAAAAGTGTTAACCGTGATGAGAATAAACAAAAATCGATCTTAGGGAAGGTTGAAGGACTGGCTGAAGGTTTAGTCAAAATGCAAAGAGGCAATTACTATAAATGGCAAATCGCACATCGCCTTGGTCGGTTGGCGCGCGATTTCCTCATCCAACGCGGTGATCGAACCAGCACAAAAGACCACAGCCCCTTAACTGGGAGAGATTGGCATCCCTCAAAAGCTGTTGACGCTTACCTGGAAGCAGGCCTGAATGGTTCTTTTGCAGATTATCCAAACCCTACTTGGCTGTTTAGCTCTCCACAGACTACACCACTGGATTTAGATGTTATTGAAGCAGTGAAATACCTTGAATCACAGATGGAGAATTATGACAGACATTAATACAGTATCCAAACAGTGTAAACAGGTTATATCTGAAGTAGAACGTGCTATTGTTGGCAAGCGCGATTTGCTTGAAATGGTCATGGCTGCAACATTGGCTGGGGGGCATGTATTACTCGAAGACTTTCCAGGTCTGGGAAAAACGCTCATCGCGCGAAGTTTTTCAACCGTGTTGGGTCTGGAGTTTAAGCGCATTCAGTTCACACCTGACTTGTTACCGGGTGATATCACGGGTGGTTATGTCTACAATCGCACTGGCAACAAGTTTGAACTACGCAAAGGTCCCATCTTTGCTAATATTATCCTGGCTGACGAGATCAACCGTGCCTCCCCAAAGACCCAATCCGCACTACTGGAGGCTATGCAGGAAGGTCAGGTCACCCTAGAGGGCGAGAGCATGCACTTGCCTGAACCGTTCCTGGTGCTGGCAACCCAGAATCCAATTGAATACGAAGGCACTTTCCCACTCCCAGAAGCTCAACTCGACCGCTTTATGCTCAAGTTGACCGTCGGTTATCCCAATATTGACGAAGAGAAGGAAATTTTGCATCGTCGCCATGAGCGTCGTCAAGACGAAGTTTCGCTCAATAAAATCACCAATGCTAAGCAATTACTTGATATGCGCGCCGTTGTTGAAAGCGCACATTTAGATGCTGATCTCGAAGAATATATTGCGAGTCTCGTGCATGCTACTCGCACCGATAGGCGTGTTGCAGTTGGCGCAAGCCCGCGCGGCTCTTTGAGTTTCCTCAAGATGGCACGAGCACATGCTGCACTGGTTGGCCGTGAGTACATCGTCCCAGACGACATCAAACGCTATGCTGACGCTGTGCTCAGTCACCGTATAATCCTTCAGCCGGAATATTGGATGTCACATCAGGTTACGGGCGAAGTCATTCGTGATGTGATGGAGAAAGTTCCCGTTCCTGTAATTTCGTAGAAACAATTTGCATTTGGCCTAAATGGTAGTTGTTACCTCTACATGTAGATAGTATGTCACGCACTTTCTTCCTAATTCTTATAGTTTACGCTCTTCTTTTGGCGGGGCTAGCTACCTTACATGGTGAATTTGTAGGCCTAGCTTTACCTCTCGTGATTTACTTACTTGTGGGTTTTTGGCGAGCACCGGATGAGCTTAAGTTAGATGTACATCGCAAGCTTTCATCGGAACATGCTGCACTTAGAGAAGATGTGGATGTGACTGTAAATGTGACCAATCAAGGTGTGGATATCGAGGAGTTGCTTATCAAAGATGGTTGTTCTCCCAAGTTAACCATTCGCAACGGATCACCCCGACAAATGCTCTCGTTAAAAAAAGGCGAATCTTTCTCCTGGACGTACACCATCAGCGGCCCACGGGGTGGTTATCCCTTCGAAGCTGTTACAGTTGAGGCCATGGACCACTTTGGAGTGCGACCGAGCAGGCAACAGGTGCAGGTACGAAGCGAATTGTTCATTTTCCCGCAGTTAAAGCGTTTGAAATCCGTCACAATCCAACCTAGACGTACACGAGTCTATTCCGGGACGATCCCAGCCAGGGTTGGCGGACCGGGAGTCGAGTTTTTTGGTTTGCGAGAATATCAGCCAGGGGATCCACCGCGATGGATCAATTGGCGTGCAAGTGCACGTCATAGTGGAAGTTTATATGCCAACGAGTTTCAACAGGAACGGGTAGCTGACGTAGGCATTGTACTGGATGGTCGAGAGAAGACCAATCAGTTCCGTAACGAACGTTCGTTGTTTGAGCACTCGGTGCTTGCGGCTGCATCATTAGCGGATGCTTTTCTATCACAGGGTAACCGAGTCAGTTTGTTGCATTACGGCCTGTATCTTGACTGGACCCTGCCTGCCTATGGTAAAGTGCAGCGTGAACGTATTCTACATGCCCTGGCGCATGCACAGGTGGGAGGCAGCCCGGTATTTTCGGGGCTAGAGCATATTCCGGTACGATTATTCCCAGCCCATTCACAAGTAGTATTGATTAGCCCATTGGATGCTGGCGATTTAGACACTCTGATTCAGTTACGCGCGCGTGGTTACCAGATCATGATTATCAGCCCAGATCCAATCTCTTTTGAAGTCTCTTATCTTCCAAACGACCCATCGGTGAAATTGGCAGCCCGTGTGGTGCGCATGGAGCGTAATTTGCTTTTGAAAAAACTCAAACGTGCCGGGGTGCAAGTATTGGATTGGAATATTGATCAACCCTTCGATCAAGTTATGAAACGTCGTCTCGGCCCGCCCCCAGCACTATTGCGGGCTATTGGGGGGCGAATATGAGCTTTATTGCATTTGTAATCAGTGTATTGATAGGTACAGGTTCGCTGTCCTTTGCTTACATGAGCGCAGGCTATGACAGTTTGTCATTCGGTCTGCTGGTAGTTGGGGCATTCTGGCTGTATGCTGGTTGGCGGCGCCGGGCCTGGGCTTCATCTGGCGGTATCTTGTTATTAGTAGTGTTCGCTAGTTATGGCCTGTGGAATGAGCTTTCACCGGGCTGGATGATCGCTGGTACATTAGGCGGATTATTAGCCTGGGACCTGAGCGAGTTCATGCGCCGCATGGATGTTGCACCCGAGTCTGCTGATTTGCATGGTATGCAGCGAAGGCATGTTGCACGTTTGACGGTTGTTGCAGTTGTTGGGTTGTTACTGGCTAGCATTGCTATGTACGTGCGACTGGAATTCACACTCGAATGGATGATGATGATCACGCTTGTGGCTGTGCTGGGGGTCACTCAATTGGTAGCCTGGTTACGGAGAGGGGGATAAGGAAGATTAGAGGGGAGTACATGAAAAGAGTTGACATCATCAGAACAGATATTGTAATATTAGGAAAAATTTGAGAAAAATATCACACAAGTCGAGTGATAAAGTTAACCTTATATCCAACATTTAAACCATTTGTTAGCTATCGAAAGTGAGGTCATGATGAGAGAGAGAAACAAATTCCTGCTAGGCTTTCTGTTTGTGTTGTTCTTTGTCCTAATTAGTTGTCAGGGCCAGATTGCTACCACCACTTCTGAGCCACCGGGGGAAACTTCGCAAGAAATTGCTGAAGCTACTGAGGGAATTGTCGAGAAGGCCGAAGAGATTTCTACAAGTTCACCAACTTTATCAGATGAGGGTTTTTCTACAGAGCTTTCACCGTGTAAGTTGACCTTTGACCGGGTAGGCCAGTCCGTTCAGACTGCTGGACTAGTGATGTTTGTAGATGATACTGCCCCAGATGGACTATATGCAGATTTGGAGGGGGATAATTGTCGCGTTGGAATCACAATTGATACAGCGACCTTTTCTAGTTGGAATGAGGAGCAACAAGCTGCTTTTAACGTCGGCTCAGAGATCACAGTAGAGGGGAATTTAGCATCATATCCATTGCCCAATCGACCTGACGAAATGCAGTTGGTTATCGAGATGAAAGCTGTCCCTGTGATTGGGTATGCAGCAGAATTTAGTTCAAGAGAATTGGATGCCCCCAGTGACACACTATGTTTGTTTCCTGAGGATCAAGTTGGTCAAACGGTGAAGGCTGTTGGCACAATCTTGTTTGTAGACCATCTAGCCGCCGCTGGCTTGTACGCAGAAATGGGTTCAGATGATGGCTGTGTATATCGGTTGTGGTTGGAGCGCACCCGATGGGACACCTGGAGTGCAGAGGAACAATCTAATTTTGTCGTTGATAATCAGGTTGAAGTAGAGGGTGTTTTAACCTTAGTGCTACGCGAGCAAAATATTGATCTATCCCTTCCGCCGCGTGTTATAGAGTAAATTGGTTGATGAGAAATTCATGAGGTGATTGCCAGTTTTGCGACACTGATACTATACTGCTTTCCCTGACATCAACCGCCAGGGCAGGTGCAGTGCAGGTGAGTACTCCCACAGGGAGCAAGATGACAGTCATCAAACACTATAAGCCATGCGAAGGTTGTTTTCCCCTTCGCATGGCTTGTCCCTGATAAGGTGGGCTTATCAAGAGTAAAACCTAATGAATTGTGATAAAATATTGATATTATTTAAATATCAACCATTATTTTAGTTGTTATTGTATTAGGAGATACACTTGGCTGAGCAAGTCCGTTCAAAATCGATTGAAGCAATGAGGTCCTTCGCTAGTGAATCCATTTATGTGGGAACACGTTTGCGCATGCTGCGGGCGGGCGCGGGGCTGTCCATCCGCGCGCTGGCGGAGATGAGCGGACTAAATGCCAATACCTTGAGCCTGATCGAGAATGGGAAAACTTCACCCAGTGTCAGTACTTTGCAGCAGGTAGCGGGTGCTCTAGGAGTGCCGATAACAGAGTTTTTTCAAACCGTTGAGGGCGATAAATCTGTTGTGTATCAACAGAATGGCGAACGTCCGCGTGTGCTCTTTGAGCATGGGGTGATGGAAGACCTGGGGGCCGGGATGTCACGTTTTGGGGCTGAACCGCTCATTGTCACGCTAGAACCAATGGCAGACAGCGGAAAAAATCCCATCGTGCATACCGGTCGAGAATTCGTATATTGTCTGGAGGGGCGCGTTGCCTATTCGGTCGATACGGAGACATATCTGTTAGAGCCGGGCGACAGCCTGTTTTTTGAGGCGTATTTACCTCACCGCTGGAAAAATGCGGATGAGACGCCCTCGCGCGTGTTGTTAGTGCTTTGTTCTATTGATGAGCGTGAAAAGCCAGTGAAACGACACTTTGCAGGTTAAGGAAACATTTCTGAATTCAAAGGAGTAATCAATGAAGATTGCAGTCGTAACCGATGATGAGAAGACCATCTCGGCGCATTTTGGACGTGCCAAGTACTATGTTGTACTGACCATAGAGGACGGTAAGGTAACCGGACAGGAAACGCGCTCGAAAGCCAACCATAGCCAATTTGCTGGTGATTGCCACCATCAAGGTGAGCATAATGAACCGCATGGCATGGGTGCTCAACATCAACATCGTCATGGCAAAATGATGGATACCATCACTGATTGCAAGGTATTGTTAGCGCGTGGTATGGGGCAGGGTGCACATATGAGCCTGAAATCGCGCGGTATCCAGCCCGTTTTGACAGACTATCAGGGTATCCAGGAAACCGTAGACGCTTATCTGTCTGGTAAGTTGATCGATAATCTGAGCCGTGTGCATTAGGTAATTTTTGCAAAAAATCATTTATCATCTCAAAGATGAAAAAATTGGCGAAGCATGTGATTTGGTACAAAAAGGGTTGTTGGAACAAACGCCAAGGCATTCTGTTGCCTTGAGCGATTTGTAAGCCTGTTTGCAGGCTCCTTACTTGGGTTAAGTGACCCTGTCTGTATAGGCGGGGTCACCACATTAACAGGTATAATCCCCCGCATGCACGAACTGCCCGTCACGCAATCCATTCTTGAAATTGCCTTGAAACACGCCGAAAAGGCCGAAGCCAAACGCATCACTGAATTACACATTGTCATGGGTGAACTATCAAAAGTGGTGGATGAGTCGATTCAATTTTATTGGGATATGATTGCCAAAGATACCATCGCTGAAGGTGCAAAGCTTCAATTTCGTATCATCCCCACTGAATTCCAATGCATGGCTTGCTTTAAGAAATACCATCCCGCCGATACTGACAATTTTGAGTGTCCCAATTGTGGTGCAGTGGGTGTCAAGATTCTGGCTGGTGAGGAGTTCTCGCTCGAAGCGATTGATGTTGAATGACATATCGGTAAAATGAAGTTAAAATTACAAAGTGCTACGCAAAAGATTTTCTATACGATTAGTTTTTTAGTGATATTTGTGCTTTGAGATTAGAATTGTTGAATAAAGTAGTAGAGGTACTATGCCTGAACGAATCCCCGTAGTCGAACGAATACTATCCGCCAATGACAAATTGGCCGAAGAGAACAAATCCCGCCTGGATGCTTGCAAAGTTTTTGGTATCAACTTAATGGCCTCTCCTGGCGCGGGCAAGACCTCGCTCATCGAACAGACGCTTCCCCGCCTGGCTGAAAAGTTGCGCGTGGCCGTCGTGGATGGCGATATCGCCACTTCCATCGACGCTGACCGCGCCTCTGCGGCGGGGGCGGCTTTTGCTGTACAGGTCAACACCGGTGGCGAATGTCACCTGGATGCTGTCATGTTACATCAGGCGCTCGGCCAGATCAAGCTCGATGAAGTTGATATGTTATTGGTTGAGAATGTCGGCAACCTGGTTTGTCCTGCCGAGTTTCGCCTCGGCACACATAAATCCGTTTTAATCGCTTCCATTCCAGAAGGCGACGACAAGCCTTACAAATATCCCGGCATGTATCGCGGTGTCGATGCGCTGGTCATCAACAAGATCGACCTGCTGCCCTACATTGACTTCAAAATGGAATACTTCCAAAAAGGCGTCGAAGCTCTCAACCCCGGTCTGGTTACCTTCCCAATTTCCTGTCAGTCTGGTGAAGGTCTGGATGCTTGGATCGACTGGTTATTGAACGGAGCGCGGACTTAAGTCCGTACGCCCGATATGGGTGAACTGTCCGGTGTTCGCATCCACATTACCGGCATTGTGCAGGGTGTTGGTTTTCGACCATTTGTATTCTGTCTTGCTAGGCACTATGAATTGAACGGCTGGGTACGTAATACTTCCGCCGGGGTAGACATTGAAGTGGATGGCGAACAAGATGTGTTGGAAGCTTTTGTCAAAGCACTATGTGACAAAGCCCCACCGCTCTCCCGCATAGACGAACTAAGCGCTTCCTTTCAGACCTCCAACGGTTTCCGTTCATTCGAGATTGTCCATTCTGAGTCCGTAGAAGGCGCCTTCCAACCCATCTCGCCAGATGTCAGTATCTGTCCTGATTGCCTGCGTGAACTCTACGACCCATCCGATCGCCGTTATCGCTATCCCTTTATTAATTGCACCAACTGTGGACCGCGTTTCACCATCATCAAAGACATCCCCTACGATCGTCCAGAAACGACCATGGCGCCCTTCCCCATGTGTCCGGATTGTGAAAAGGAATATATCGACCCACTGGATAGGCGCTTCCACGCCCAACCGTTGGCCTGTCCTATTTGTGGGCCAAAAGTTTGGCTGGAAACCGTAGGGGCACAGCAAAGTGCCACAAAGGGGTATGCTGTGCCCCTACGGGAAGCCGATGCCGCCGTCCAGGAAACTCGTGCTCTGCTGGCAGGTGGCAAAATCCTGGCCATCAAAGGCCTGGGTGGTTTCCATCTTGCTTGCGACGCAACCAACACTGCCGCTGTCACCGAACTCCGCAACCGCAAACTGCGCGTGGACAAACCATTTGGCTTGATGATGCTGGATGTGGAAACAATTGAAAAGCATTGTTATGTTAACAGCGCCGAGCATGAATTATTAAAGTCTGGCGCACGCCCGATTGTCTTACTCGAACGTAAACCGGGTTCCCCTATTGCTAAAGAATGCGCTCCCAAGCGGGACACTTTGGGCGTGATGTTGCCATATACACCCTTGCACTATCTATTACTTGAAAAAGGTGAAGGATTCCCCGACGCACTGGTGATGACCAGCGGAAACCTATCTGAAGAACCGATTGCCACAGATAACGACGAAGCGCGCAAACGGCTGGCTCCCCTCACGGATGCATTCCTGATGCATGACCGGGATATCCATGTCCGCTGTGACGATTCGGTTGTGCGCATATTTGATAATGAAAATTGTCCAATTCGACGTTCACGCGGATACTCCCCCTTTCCGGTCAAACTTCCTTTTGAAGCGCCGCCTTTGCTAGCAGCTGGCCCTGAACTTAAGAATACGTTTTGCATTACGAATAAAGATTATGCTTTCCTGAGTCACCACATTGGTAACATGGAAAATTACGAAACCCTGCAATCTTTTGAACAGGGCGTAGAACATTTTGAGAAACTATTTCGCGTCAAGCCTGAAGCGATTGCTTATGATTTGCACCCAAATTATTTGTCAACCCGTTATGCACTTCAACGGGCAGAAAGGGACGATTTGCCAGCAATTGGCGTTCAACATCATCATGCACACATTACCGCATGTATGGCTGAGCATGGAATGGATGGATCAAAGCCTGTCATCGGATTAGCCTTCGACGGTACAGGCTATGGCGAAGATGGCGCCATTTGGGGTGGGGAAGTGCTAATCGCGGATTACAAAACCTATGAGCGTGCTTTTCATCTGGAATATTTCCCGCTACCTGGCGGTGATGCAGCTATTAAACAACCCGCTCGCACCGCGCTGGCCCTGCTATGGTCACTGGGATTGAACTGGGACGATCGCCTGGCTCCCGTCGCTGAATTCTGCGCGGATGATCGCACCCTGCTGAAGACTCAATTGGAGAAAAAAATCAACTCACCGACGACCTCCAGCATGGGACGTTTATTTGATGCTGCGGCAGCCTTGGCAGGCGTACGGCAAGCGGTCAATTATGAAGCCCAGGCAGCAATTGAGTTTGAAGCCTTGGCAGATTCAAATGAAGATGGGTTTTATCAATTTGAATGGAAGCAGGATGTGATTGTAGTTCGAAGCGCAGTGGAAGCACTCACCGCAGATGTGCTGGCTGGTGTCCCCATTCCAGTCATTTCAGCCAAATTCCACAACGGTCTGGCTCAGTTGTCGCTCGAAATCTGTCAAAACCTGCGCGTAGCCAATACCATAAATGCAGTCGTAATCTCTGGTGGAGTGTGGCAGAATATCACCCTATTGCGACGAACTTTGTTACTTTTGCAAAATGATGGTTTTGATGTATACATACATCGGCAGGTGCCGACCAACGACGGCGGACTGTCACTTGGGCAGGCTGCGATTGCATCGGCACGAATTAATGGTTAGGAGGTTCTAATGTGTTTAGGTGTACCGGGCAAGATTGTTGAGATTGAAGAAAAAAATGGTCTGAAAATGGCCAAGGTGGACTTCGGTGGCGTGTTCCGCGACGCCTGTTTGGATTACGTGCCTGAAGCGCAGGTGGGGGATTATTGTTTGATCCATGTCGGATTTGCGTTGAATATTATCAGTGAAGAAGAAGCCATGGAAACTATGGACCTTCTCAAGCAAATCATGGATATGGAAGAAGAAATTGGACCTGAACCAGGGCCTGCACCTGTATGAAATATACAAGTGAGTATCGTGATGCGGCGCTGGTAAAAGGTGTGATTGCAGAGATCTGTCGGGTTATCACGCGCCCATGGACGATCATGGAGATCTGCGGCGGGCAGACACATGCCATCGTCCGGCATGGCATTGATCAATTACTGCCAGAAGAAATCGAGTTGGTGCACGGACCGGGTTGCCCTGTGTGTGTGACGCCACTAGAACAGATTGATCGGGCGCTAGAAATCGCTTCCCGCCCGGATGTGATTTTTTGTTCGTACGGCGATATGCTACGGGTACCTGGTTCTAATAGTGACTTGTTTTCGATCAAGGCGCAAGGTGGGGATGTGCGCGTGATATATTCGCCTTTGGATGCTGTCAAGTTGGCACAGAAACATCCTGATAAGCAGGTTGTATTTTTTGCAATTGGTTTTGAAACAACTGCGCCACCCAATGTGATGAGCGTGGTGCAGGCCAAGAATCTTGGCTTGGGCAACTATTCCATGCTGGTTTCGCATGTGCGTGTCCCGCCTGCAGTATCGGTTATTCTGGGTTCGCCCACCAACCGGGTTCAGGCCTTCCTATTGGCTGGTCATGTGTGTACTGTGATGGGCTATCATGAGTATCCACCGTTGGTGGAGCAGTTCAATACCCCAATGGCTGTGACTGGTTTTGAGCCGCTGGATATTGTGGGTGGCATTCTAGAAGCCGTACGCTTACTCGAAGATGGTAAAAATGAAGTTGCAAATGCTTATTCACGTGTTGTCACTTTGGAAGGAAATCAACCTGCCCAGAAGATGATTAACTCGGTCTTTGTCGATGTAGATCGAAAATGGCGCGGTATTGGCACAATACCTTTGAGCGGATGGAATTTGCGTGAAGAATTCGATACTTTCAACGCCGAAAAACGCTTCCAGGTTGAAGCCATAACTGCTGAAGAATCTCCACTTTGCATCGCCGGGCAAATCTTGCAAGGCATGAAGAAACCACACGATTGTTCTGCATTTGGGAAAGAATGCAAACCCGAACATCCATTGGGCGCTACCATGGTCTCGTCCGAAGGCGCTTGTGCTGCTTATTATCGCTATGGGCGGGTAAAGCCGAAGGTGGCCGAAAGGCCATAGGAGCATGACTAATAACAATCGCAATCTATGGATAATCGTAGGGTTGATCTTGATCTGCGGTTTCCTAATTCTTATAGGGTTTTTTGCGTTTGGGATAGGACGTGCAACGGCACCTACATCTCTCCCCACTATAGACTTGTTCGCTACGCTTTCGGCTTCTACACCCGTATCCGCCTTTTCTCCCCAGCCGATTTCACCCACATCGACATCTGCATTTGACTTTTCAGAAACTGTACAACCTGATCCGAAATCCTCTGTAACGAACGTTCCTACTGCCTCTGCGGGTGATGGGCCGACCGGTCATATTGTCTTCACCTGCCAGATTTACAAATACCAATCATCTGACCAGATCTGCATCATGAATACGGATGGGTCAGGCTATCGGCGACTGACGACCGATGATAGCAAGCGACACTTTTACCCCTCCCTTTCTCCAAATGGGAAAAAGGTACTTTATTCGTCATATCGGGAAAACAACGTCTATGAGATCTATGCATACGAACTTTCGGATGGTAGCGTAGACCGCCTGACCAACCGCATCGGCGTTTTGACTGCTCCTGAGTACTCCCCCGATGGAAAGTACATCACGTTCACACGTTGGAATCCAAACTCCGATAAATACCAAATTATGGTCATGGAAAAAAATGGGGATAATCCAACCAATATACCCCTGATAGAGGGTTGGGATCCAACCTGGTCACCGGATGGTAATAGGATATTATATGCGTCCGAAAAAAATGGACCTATACAACTATTTACTGTTAAAGAGAATGGCAAGGGCCTGAAACAAATCAGTAATTTGCCGGCTATGCGCGGTCGTAGCGATTGGTCGGATCTAGGGGAAATTGTGACTTATTCTGGCGAAGCCTGGCATCGTGAAATCTACATCATGAATGAAGATGGATCACAGTCACGCCAACTGACTCCAAAAGGCGGCAACAGTCAGGGACCGAGTTTCTCCCCTGATGGCAAATGGGTGGCCTTTACGGCCTACTTCGATAAGTATAGCGAAATCCACGGTTGTGAGATATATATCATTCGCACGGATGGCACCGACTTGCGTCGTCTGACAGATAATAATTATTGTGATTACCAACCCAGATGGGGACCGTAATAAGATGTAGGGGCGAAGCACATTGTGCCCTTTGGGTATGCTTCGCCCCTACATCTCTCAATCTGGGACACCTACCGCTTTAACGTCCTTCAAATTCAACTGATAATTTACCCGCCCATTATATTCATTGATTTCGTAGATGTACATGATATCCACGTGTTCAGGTAATTCAGGTTTCAGGTGCCCGAGCCGGAATCCAATCGCATCATGAGACATGCCTTGGCCATCTTCGAGAACCATCTTGAGATGATTGCCATCCGCGCCGACGGTGCGTGCATGCCGTACTTTAACTCCGCGTGAGACAAAGACCGCATCAGGATTGCCATATCCGGTTGGTTCCAGGTATTTGAGCGCGTTGAGCAGATCTGGGCGAACTTCCGTAAGCTGGATTTCGGCGTCTGCTGTCAATGTTGGGCGTAGATCTTGCTCGTAGAGCTGCTCTTTGGCGATGGCTTTCAAACGCGAAACCAGTTCATCCCGCTTTTTATTTTCGACCGTGAAGCCAGCCGCGGCAGCATGACCGCCATGCCGGACGAGGATGTCTGCGCACTGGTCAAGCGCGTCGGTGATATGGAATTCGGGAATTGAACGGCATGAACCGCGCGTGGTATCTGTATCGATGTGGGCCGCGATGGCGGGGCGGTAGTATTTATCGGTCAGGCGCGAAGCGGCCAGCCCGACCACGCCTGGGTTGAAATCTTCATGGGCGGCAAATAGTAGGAATGCATCTTTCTCATCAGTTACAGCTAATTCTTCTGCCTG
Source organism: uncultured Anaerolineaceae bacterium (assembly GCA_964500655.1). GTDB lineage: Bacteria > Chloroflexota > Anaerolineae > Anaerolineales > Villigracilaceae > JAABUE01. The sequence goes on from CAZCPP010000036.1 coordinate 12,531, forward strand.
CGCCTGCATCTCACGCGTGATGCGCTGGCGTTCTCGATTTTGAACGTCTAGTTTTTGAGCCAGTTGCCCGGCCTGGGAAACATCCGTGGTGGTGAGCAAGTCATAGGCGGCCAGGGCCTCGTCCAGCCGACCGGCTGCGTTCAGGCGCGGACCAAGCCTAAAGCTGATGTCAGTCGCATTGACCTTGGCAAGATTCAAATCGGCAACTCCCGCCAGCGAGAATAAGCCCTGGCGTTGGGTCTCGCGCATCTGGCGCAATCCACGCCGCACGAGAAATCGATTTTCACCCACCAGTGGCGCCAAGTCGGCAACTGTCCCAAGGGCGACCAGATCAAGCAAGCTCGAAAGCTGAAAGCTATTCGCTGATTGCTGATTGCTTACTAACGCTTCTGCCAACTTGTAAGCGATCCCCACCCCAGCCAGGTTTTTATCCGGATATGCATCCCCATCTTGTTTGGGATTGATGACAGCCACGGCAGGAGGCAGGGGGCCCTCCAAGGGGTGATGATGATCTGTGATAATGAGATCCAGGCCGATCGTCTGGGCGTGAAGCGCTTCGTCCGGAGAGCGGATTCCGCAATCGACTGTGATAACCAGTCCAACACCCTCGTCCTTCAATTGAGACAAGGCTTCGTTGTTCAGGCCATAACCTTCGTCAAAACGGTTGGGGATATATCCGCGGACATCCGCGCCGATGGCATTTAACACATCCACCAGCAGTGCAGTGGATGTGACGCCGTCTACATCGAAATCGCCATAGATGGCAATCGATTCTTCATTTTCAAGGGCAGAACGGATGCGCTCTACAGCTGCGTCCATGCCCTTCAGTTTGAAAGGATCGGTTTTGAAATCGGGCTCAGCCTTCAAATAAGCGCGTGCCACGGCATCTGTGGCGTAGCCGCGATTGAACAGGATCTGCCGCAGCAGCGGCGGAAAGGCCTGCAGGGCAGTATCAGCTTCGGGCGTGATAACAGGGGGAATTAGCCAGCGTTTGGTATGAGTCATGATTATTTTGTTGTAATGCGGTAAAGTTGCGCTTCGATCTGCTCGATATTGTAGTAAGTATCCAGCCCCGGAACTTCTAGGGTGAAATAGATCGGGCGCGTGTCGATATTGGCATCAATATATGTCATGGTAGTTGATCCTGGTTGGGGCGCTGCCAGCAACTCGTGCAAAGCAATTTCCGTACGCTTCTCCAGGATGTGGGCCGTATATACGTAAGAATACAGGCGATCCCAATTGGCAAAGATGATGGCGTTATCTTCGACCTGCCCTAAAATGCGATGGCCTTCCTTTGTGGCGCGGTTAGGATCACGCGGGTAGATTTTCTCTTCCTGGATAAAAGTGGTAGTTCCTTTAGAGACCGCCAAACGCAAGTTCGTGCGCGAATTCCAAACTGATAAGGCCACCAAAGCTAACCCCAGGGTGCAGACAAATACCACAGTCCGTTTCGGGCCGATTGCCCCCCAGCGTTTTAACAACCACTCTGCGCTGTCGAGCAGGGCACTGAGGCCCATCCCCAACCAGACGTGCACGATGACCGCCACTGGCACGTAAAATTCCTGATAGACCGAAAACTCTACTGAGATTGCAAAAACCCAGATCAAGGCGAAGGCGATCAAAGGATAGGATCCCTCCGGCCAGCGCCAGTGGCCCTTTTTAGATAGTGCAAAAAGGGCTAATGCACCCATCATGATGCCGAGGACTTGCCAACGCGGGAAGCTGTTGACATATTCCAGGATGCGCCGGTTTGTCTCTTCGGGTGTAGCCGTGAAATAATACTTCCAGAAGCTACCCGCCGGGAAGATTGCCAACAATCGGTCGGTGGGGGAATCAAATTCTTCAGGAGTCAGCCCACGTTCTACCAGGTTGGTGCGGTAGGTGGTATTGTAGATGCTGGAGGGCGGGTCGTTGTAGTCGAGATAGAGAAAAAATACAAAGGTCAATGCCAACCCCAGCAGAGCGCCTGCAGCTGCGCCCAACCAGGCACCCCGTCTACGAGCCCTCAGCAGCATGTAGACCAGTACCGAAGCGCCGGTCATGATGACTGTGCTATGAATACCGAGGCTCAAGCCTCCAACCAGACCGGCTATAAACAACCAGCCCCATTTACCGGAGCGCCGCCACAGCAGCACCGATAACCACACAATGGTCAGCATTCCGGCCGCGGGCGCATACGATTCGGCGATGATCGTCCGGCGCCAGAAGAAAACACTGGTTGTCAAAGCGAACGAAGCTAATAAGCCCCCCATCCGCCAGCCGCCCATTAGGCGCACGATCAGGTAAACATTCGCCACCGCCAGCGCACCGAAGAAAGCTGACATGAGATTAACGCGATAAGCGATATCCCCGAACGGCAGAAAGGTGAACAATTTGCCAAACATGATCTGTGTTGGGTAGCCGCTGGCATGCGTCATGCCGAGTGTGTAGGAAAGAGTCTGGAATTCTGATATATCCCCGTACAACAACGAAGGCGCCAGCGTGCGGACGTATAGCGCCAGGCTCAGGGCGCCGATGAGGATGGCGAACAGGATATCAAGCAGGGATATGGGAAATAAGGGCTTTTTCAATTTGGGCATGTACGGGGGAAAGTATACTGTGCTTTCGGCAAATTGGGGATTTGATAAACAATAGTGAGTGGTTAATTGCGAGAGTAAAGTGTCACTGCGTGCGCAGCGACACGTGCGCCGCACGGCAGGACTGCGCTCTCGCGCCGTTCGCTGCGCGAAGACGTAGTGCGCACAACGCAGCGCCAGATTATGGTTTGTTTGGCTGCGCGGCATTGTTGGTGTGGCTGGAATGCGTAATGAATAAGTATGCGTGCGAAGAAAATCCTGTAAAATAAGGGTATGGTTACAGCAGAGACTTCCTACCAGGCGGAAGAACGCATTGTTGCAGAATTAGCACAGCTGGGTGTGACTTATCTCTCGCGCGAGGATTCGACAAAAGCGCGCCTGCGGCCACCACAGGAAATATTGGCCGATCTGGTATCCCAGCCTTCCAGCCGTGTGCGCGTGGCCTTGATTGCTTTACTGCTGGCAAACCCGGAATATGCCGCCTTTGTACCCAGAGCAATGATAAATCTGGATTACGATCAAGCTCAAACGATGAAACTTTTCTATTCGGCGGCAGTTTGTATGCAGCGTAAATATTCCCAGGAATTACGTTCTTTCCAGGGCGCGAGATGGAAACAGCTCCCCGATCTCTTTTCTGATGAGCTGGGATTAAGAGCAGGAATTCCGGATGAGCGTCTCAAGGAGCTGGCGAGCATCCATGTACAACGCACGGGGGTGCAACTCAATTGGGCGGGAACATACGAGAACGCCGCGCGCCAATTATTGCATCGCTGGGAATTGGAGCAGACATGGAAACGGTGACATCCCTGGCTTTGCGAGAGTTTTTTACACGCCTGGGTGAGAAGGTATCCGCCGAAACAATTTTTTATCTCCTGGGTGGCAGCGCGCTTTGCCTGCTTGGGTCACGTCGCGAAACCCTGGATGTGGATTATTTCGTGGAAAGCAGGGCTCCCAAGACCGATGAAATCATCCAGGAATTGTCAGTGGAACTGCGCATGGATATGGAACCGGTGCTGCTGGCCGAGTTTATCCCCCTGCCCCCTGAAGCCGAGACACGACGCCGTTTTGTTGGACGGTATGGCAAAGTGGACGTATACATCTTCGATCTTTACAGCATTGCGTTGAGCAAGATCGCGCGTGGTTTTGAATCAGATTTGGAAGATGTAGAATTTCTTCTCAGGGAAAAGTTGATCGACTGGCAATCCCTGGAACGATACTTTGAGACAATTTTGCCACAGGTTACTAACGCTGATATTGTACCTTCTGAGTTCGTAACTTATTTTGAGACTTTGAAGAAGAAGATGAACCCGTAAACCCATATCCCCCCCGGCGTTAGTGTCTGTGGATCTACAACATTTGAATGCTCCCCGGAGATCTTAGCAATGGCAAGGGGTATATTGTATAATCGTGTTTCGTACGCACAGTACCAGGGAGAACTACGTATGGAAGACAACCCGGATATTGAAATTGACCCCGAGATATGGACGCAATTCTTATTGGCGGTGATGGGGGATAAAGAACGCAGCGCTGAACTTGTTCAAGAGCTTGCACAAAAGACAGGCCTGCCGCCCGAAAAAGTGGAGTTGATCATGGCTGCTACGGTCAAATTATTGGCGAACAGGGCTCGCTCAAATTAATTTCAGTAAATCACGAATTTGATGTCATTGCGAGGAGCGTTCGCTGTGACGACACATGCGCCGCACTGCGTGCTTTACAGTGCAGGTGAGCAATCCCCGCTTCGACTGTTCGGTGAGAAATTTCAATTTTATCACTGAGATAAACGAGTTTTCTCGCCGAGAAGCGATTAAGTTCTCACTGAGAAACGACTCACTTGTCGCTGAGAACCGGATCATTTCTTATAGAGAATCGACACGGGGTTAGGCGAGTATTTCCCGTTTTCTGGGTGAGAAAAAGGGCTTTCACCGCCCGGCCAGCGAAAGACCGGCCGGAAGCGGGCAATGGGTCTATACGGCCCAAACGGAGGTGGCGGCGGGCACGACGGTGCGCTTCGAAGTGAGCACCGAAGGCCGCCCCGGCGGCCTGGGGCTTGAGGCGGCAGAGAAAGAAGTACCGGGAGGTGCGGGATAAGGAATAGAATAGAGGTGCACGCACTTCCCAAGTGCGTTGCACCTCGTGATATTATAAGGATTAGCCATGCCCCAAAAACGCCCTGAATTCCTGCCCGGTAATTACTATCACTTCTACAATCGCGGCGCGCATCGGGTACCCCCCTCACCTAGATGGTTCAGTGCATAATAATATATACTTAAGATAACGGTCATTATCGCAAGCAATAACTCCATTAATTAATGCCGAATAATGTTCTAATAGCATTTAGGACATTATGCTGTCCGTCCATAAGCTATTAGACGGGACGCTTATACACTAGTTGTTTGCAGGCAAAACAAATCATAATTTATAGGCGAAAGAAAATGGAAATAAATGGCTCAATATTTGCAGCTTCAAAAAAATGAAATTTTAGCAATAACAAAAAAATATAATCTGAAACAAATCGGCTATGAGCTAATTGAAGAAGGAGCAGGGAATACGAACTATTTGGTGCAAACTGCTCAAAGACAATATATTCTCACAATATTCGAGATTGAAAATAACCGTGTAGTCAATTTGTGCAAATTGTTGAACATGTTGGAAGAACATAATTTCCCTACCACGCGCGTAAAAATAATGGCAAATGGAGAAGAAATAACCGGCATTCAGGGAAAATCAGCGATGTTGAAGCCATTTATTGCCGGGCATGTAGTGAAAGATATGGACGAAGACATGCTTGGTCAAGTGGGAGCAGCAATGGCAAGATTACACCAGATACCAACTCCTGATTATCTGCCCAATCAACATTCATACGGTTTAGAATTTATTCACCGAGTCATGGATCAAGATATCAAATCCGAGTATAAAAAATGGTTGGCACAAAGATATGAAGTTCTTCAGCGAACCATTCCTTCTGGATTACCGCAAGGACTGATTCATGGGGATGTGTTTTACGACAATGTCTTGTTTGATGGGAAGAAGTTCAAAGCCCTAATTGATTTTGAAGAAGCCTGCAAATATTACAAAGTATTCGACTTGGGAATGGCAGTTGTGGGAATGTGTACCGAGAAGATGGAAATTAGATTGCCGAAAGTTCAGTCCTTGATACATGGGTATCAAAAGATCAGAATGTTAGAGAGAGTCGAACAAAGAGCTTTGAAGTTATTTGTTGAATACGCGGCTAGTGCGACATCCGTATGGCGGTATTGGTGGTTCAATATTGAGACACCAATAGCTGAGAAATCGGAAAAATATAAAGAAATGGTCGATATAGCAAAAGCTGCTGATGCCATATCAAATGAAGAGTTCATGGTTTCTGTTTTTCAGTGAAAATCAAAAGCAAACTACCGATTAATGTAAGTGTCAAGGGCGGAGTGCAAAATCAGTGAAAAAGCTCAG
>CAZCPP010000037.1:0-18489 GCA_964500655.1 uncultured Anaerolineaceae bacterium
TAGGTTCACCTTGCTGTCACACGCCTCTTGCGTTATTTCCGGTAGAGTCTAATATTGGTGTTTACGTTTATTGTGATTGGATTTTTGTTTCCTTTTTGCGAAAGTTGTACACGACGCCTGCCATAAAGAATTCCTTCTTCGTCCCCATCTTTCATTTGTTCAATCAGCTGCATTTGGGCATCACCATACTGACCTGCTCTGTTATTGCAATCTTTACAAAGTAGAACTATTTGTTTTTTTAGAATTTTGCTACTGCTTTTACTCCTGATATATTTTGGCCAAACATCTCCACGCGTTAATTTTTTATTCTTTATATCTTCAAATGAATAAGTTTGCATACAAATTGGACAAATGAAGTTTTCTCCAATATTGGGGTCAATTTCTCTTAAGTCGGTGATGTGATTTTCAAAAAGGTGTTCAAGGCTTTGTATCAAAAACCCAACTCCTTCCCTAGCTTGACGCCAGGACAGGCAAGTTCTGCGCCTCGGAGCGTTTCTTTCCGCTTATTCTTCACTCTCTTTGTGTTCTTTGTGGTTAAAAACCAAGCTCCTTTAAATTCTGCGCTTCGGAGCGTTTTTTCTTGCTTCCGAGCAGTTCTTTACTATTCTTGCCCAAAGTCTTTCAGAATACCTACAACTTGTTCCCTGAGCACAGGCAAATCTTCTTGCGCTGTCAGCCAGACTTTCTCAAGGTCAACGCCGAAGTAGTCATGGATGAGTTTGTCGCGCATTCCGGCTATATCTTGCCAGGGGACTTCGGGATAGGTTTTTCGCAAATCTTTTGAAATATGCCTGACGGCTTCGCCAATGATTTCGATTTGCCGGATGGCCCCATCTTGAAGCAAACTCGTGGCCTTGAATTTCGTTTCACTAACTCCGCGCAGATACCCTTCGATTGTCCTGATGGCATCTAAGATGTGTCGCAGGTAAACGGTGTCATCTTTTTCCATACACTATCTGCATTTCTTTCAAAATCCGTTCGCGCAAATAAGGGCTGATGGCGGCTTCGGTCAGCAGGTCCACTTTACGGCCCAGCGCTTCGGTGAGTTCGCGTTCTAGCCTAACGAGTGCGAGTAGGCTTTTACGTTTTGAAAACCGGACGATCAGATCGATGTCGCTCTTTTTCTTGGTTTCCCCGCGTGCCATAGAACCGAAAACACCCACCATCGAAACATCGTTTTGGCGGCAAATGTCGATCATACGGAGAACGTCAAATGAATAAGTAGCCATCTTTACTATTGTACATGAAAAAAGCCTTTGTGCTCTTTGTGGTTAGAACCCCAGTTCCTTCAAATTCTGCGCTTCGGAACGTTTCTTTTTGCTACCCAAAAATACCTTCCAGAACTGGTCATCATAACGGCGTGATTTGACCGGCAGCGACATGGGCACACCCCAGCCCAGCAGCAGCACTTCTTCTTTTGGTTGCAGCCTGGCCAGCATACCGCGGATGGCTTCACGGCCTGCCAGCCCCGAAAGCACAGCATGAATGTCATCGTCATCACCCAGCCAGCCGCTGATACGCGTCCCCAGCTGCGACATAACTTCATCGTAAATTTGCGACGGGCGCTGGTCGATGATCAGCAAAGTGACGTAGTATTTTCGCAGCTCGCGCGCGATGGTAGCAAAGGTGGTCTGGGCAGCCATTTCGCGGTTGAGTAGTTTGTGGGCTTCCTCCACCACGATCACCAGTTGGCGCGGTTCAGCCTTCCCGGAAATGCGGAAGGCATTGGTTTTGTTCTCCCACACATGCTGGATCTGGCGCGTCAGGAAGTTGCTGACAAATAAATAATCCAGGTCGCTTTCAAATTCACCAAAGGATAAGATCACATGCTGACCCACTTCCAGCGTTTTGATGATCTCGCCCACCGAATCCGCAGCAGGTTTGTCCACGATGTAGGGCTTGTTGAACAGACGGCGCAGTTTATCGTGCAAACCCTCAGCAGCGGCCACGTTCACGCCGTTCTGGTTCGCCCAGGCAGCCACACTGTCTGGATGCGGCACTTTCTTGATCTTACCGTTCTCATCTTCCTGTTCGATCATCTGGCGATTCATACCCTTGAATCGACCATACCATGTTTTCGGTCCAAATGACGTCACCAATGCTTCCAGCGTGGTAGGTGTGGTCTCACGCAAGTTCAATTCGCGGGTAAGGAGTTCAACGTCAGAGGGCAAAATTTCACTTGTGGCGATCTCCAGGTTGAAGTCCGGAGCTGAACCGCGAATGGTGGCTCCCCCTCCCAGCCCGACTACGCGCACTTTGGATCCAAATTTTGTTTTCAACCCGGTTACACGCAGTCCGGTGTCGGAAGCAGTGTCATCCAACCCGTACTCGTTGTGCATGTCGAAGACCAGCACCGAAGCCTTGTTGTAGTGCATCAGCCCGGCCAGCACCAACCGCGTGAGAAAAGATTTGCCTGTGCCGGTGGCACCAAACACGCCCGACGAGCGCTGCACGAACTTGTCCATGTCGATGCAGACCGGATGCCCCTGCTCGCGGGTATAACCGATGACGAAATTCTTCTTCTCTTTGGGATCGCCGAAAATCTCGGCGATATCCCCTTCCGCCGCCATTCGGACGGCTGAATGGTGCGGAGGAACGGTTTTAACCGGGCCCGGGCTTGGTTGCCGCTCCTCAAGTGATTTAAGCCAGGCCTTGTATTCCGGTGAACCCGGCTCCGGGCCGCGTTCCAGCATCAGCGCTGGCAGTACTTCCAGGTTGGTGTAGAGCGTCTGCCCGTGCAATGATTCGGCCAGTGAAGACGGCAGCCTCATCTCAGATTGTTCATCCGCAAAGCGCGGATCGGTTGCGCCCAGCATCAGATCCGTCACCAGGCCGTAATATTGCCATTCACCGCTCTCGATAACCACAAAGGCGCCTTCCTGCACCTCTTGCGCCGGGACGGTCAGCCGCACGCGGAAATTCTCTTTTAATCCACCACCAACGATGTAACCAATAGATTTGATTTCAGCCATGTTTTCTCCCTTTCACCACAAAGGACACACCGTTCGTGCCGAGAGTACTGCGGCACGCCGGTGCGAGACGGCAAAGAGGCACAAAGAATTAAAGAACCATCCGCTTGATGCCCTCTTTAAGACACCGAACGTTGAAATTGATCAAAAGCCCAAGCGACACTCCGTTATCTTCAAGTATGTCAAAAGTTGAGTATCATAGAGTGGATGCATTGTCTCGACAGCTTTCAGTTCCACAATTACATTTTTTTCAACCCATAAGTCGAGTCTTAGGCCAGTTTCCACAAATACATCTTGATATTTGACCGGAACAATCGCCTGTGTTTCCATGCTTACCCCCTGTTTTTGCAATTCATATGTTAGACACGCTTCATAAACAGATTCAAGTAAACCGGGGCCAAGATCAGTATGGACGGAATAAGCAGCGTCTAAAACCTTTTTCCCAATCGCCTCTACATCCGGATGAATTGGTTCAAATGATTTCGAAGTCTTCTTTATTTGACCCATCTTTTGGTCTCTCTTTGCGTTCCTTCGTGCTCTTTGTGGTCTAAAGATTTAAACCACTTCACCTAGTGCACCCAAGACAGACATAAGTGTCGGGTAATCGTCGCGTAACAAGGTAATCAACTCTTTGACAGCATCTTCTTTCCAAGTTGCGCTCTTTTTACCATGCGCTTTCTCAGCCTGCCCCAAATGCGCGGACAGCACCTCGCCGACCGGGATATCCTTCGAACGCAGGATATGTCTGAAATATCCAAATCTTCCTACGGAGGTGAATTTTGCCAAATCCTTTTCATCACACAGATAGATCACATCCAGGCTCAACGGTGGGCGCGGCGGCAATAGATGGAAAATCTTGCCATCTTGCTCATAACCCACCGTCAGCACCGACATTTCCACCGGTACGATGCGGCGTTCGCGGTTATCGCGCATGACCTCGTCGCTGACGTTGTCTGCGGTCACCAGTTGGCGCACCAGCCCGTCATCGTCGATATGGATGTCGTGGATCAATCCGTAGACTTGGTAACCGTTACCCAGCGGGGCACGTACCAGCGCGCCAAAGGCCGGGACGGTCAATTGCGAAACGCGGCAGCCAGCGATGAAGCCGGTCGTGCCCGCGCGGAGTAAGCGTCCAATTTCGATTTGAGTCATGATTAATACCTCGTTCTACCTTTCAAGTCTTTTGCCGATTGCTTGGTAGATTCTTCATCTATTTCTTCATCTTGACGACGCAATTCCTGGGTAAGCATTTGCTCAACCTGATGTTTCTCTTCGTGTTTGACAACTGCAATTTCATGCGCGCGGTGCAATAAATACGGATAGGGCTTGCTGCCCATCACGCGGCACTGGTCCACCAGCACGGCGTGCAATAAGCCTAGTTTTTCTTTATCATCCGCTACCCATTTGGGAATCTCCACCCGCACCGGCCAGGGATGTCCTTCCGTGCCAACGTTGAGGTAGAAGAAGTGCAGGGCCAGCACGCCTTTGTAATCTTTCTCCGATTTGGATTGAATTGAGAATATGGCCGAGCGTTCGCCTGGTCCCAGCATGGGATTAGCCTTTTCGCCAAACAGCCAGCGGTCTGAGACTCCACGCCACCGTTCAATCTCGCGAGGTTTTTCCAACTCTTCTGGTTTTACATCGATCAACTCTAACAGCCGAACTACTAAATCGGCGGCGGGTTTATCAACATAACCAGCGGTGATGACATCGCGTGCCTGCAAACGGGATAAAACCGATAGATAATTTTTCAACGACACGTGGTATGCCTCGGCATCTTCGCCGCCTTTGGCGCCCCATAACTCGATCGGCCCGTCTGTGAAGGTCACAACAGGGCCCTTGACTCCTTTGGACAGCTCATCCAGTTTGCTGCGTTCGCCCAGATCGCGTTTCAGGGCAACAATACCATCGGTCATCAGGCCGTATTTGGTTTCTAGTTCGTCGCCATAGAGCAACTCGCTGTTGGTATCGATTTTTGGCGATTCACCAGATTGCATGCGCAATACGATAGCACCAACGTTGATCAGGCAGAACTGAACCGCTGAATGCCGGTTAGGATTGATCTGGGAACCATCTGCGGCGATGAGTGTGGCATCGATGGTGGGTGCAGGGGCGGGGATGTGTGATGCGAGAGATTCATTTTCTGGTAACGCACAGCGGATGTTTGGGTCCGCTACTCGGATGCGATCCACGAGATCATGCAGGTAATCCAATTCATCCGCATATTTGACCAGTAAATTCCGAGCATGCTTGCGCAGGTTTTCTATGCGTTCCCTGCGTTCACGCGCGCCGATACCGATCTCTTTGATCTTGGTGTAAATTTGCTGAAAATCAATCGCCATAGTTTGCCATAGGTGTGTAGAACAAATGTGCGTCTATTTTACCCTATATTTTGAGTTGAATTCAAGCGAACGCTTCAATCAAAGCCCGAACTTGCCTGCCCCCTCCCCATCCTCCCCCAATTTCTACTGGAAAATTGGGGAGATGCCCAAAGGGCGGGTAGGGGACGGTATAATCTCTCCAAAATTCTCCCAAAGGAGTTCGTATGTTGAAAGTTGGATACATTGGCTTGGGCCTGATGGGAAAATCGATGGCTCGAAACATAATGAAAGCCGGATTCCCGATTGTTGTTCACAATCGTTCCCAAACAGCGGTAGATGAGCTCGTCACTGAGGGCGCGACGTCCGCATCAAATCCTGCTGAAGTCGCTGCGCAAGTGGATGTGGTCTTCACCAATCTGCCCGACACCCCAGATGTGGAACTGGTCGCGCTGGGCGAAAATGGCATCATCGAAGGCGCCAAAGACGGAATGATATTTGTGGACAATTCCACCATCAAGCCTGGCGCGGCACGTACAATCGCTGCGAAACTGGCCGAAAAAGGTGTGCAATCTTTGGATGCGCCAGTCTCAGGTGGGGATATCGGCGCGCGCGATGGTACCTTAACCATCATGGTCGGCGGCGACTCTTCTGCGCTTGAAAAGGTAATGCCGATATTCCAGGCCATGGGGAAAACCATCACCCACGTCGGTGAAGCGGGCGCGGGGCAAGTGGCCAAAGCTGCCAACCAGATCATGGTCGCAGCCCAGATGGCTGCCATGGGTGAATTACTGGTTTTTTCGAAGAAGGCCGGTGTCGACCCGCAAAAAGTGGTAAATGCCATCAAGGCCGGCGCCGCCCAGTGCTGGTCGCTGGATGTCAAGCCACCGCGTTTGTTCGAAGGCAACCGTCAGCCGGGCTTTAAGGCTTATATGCAAGCCAAGGATTTAAACATCGTGATGGAAACGGCACGCGAGTATGGTATTCCCCTACCATTGACAGCCGAGAGCACACAGTTGTTCAATGCCATGCTGCAAATGGACATGGCCGAACTGGATAATTCGGCGGTCATCGGTGTGATCGAGAAGTTGGCCGGGATAGGTTTATTGGATTGATGATTTGGTAGGGGCGACGCATGCGTCGCCCCTACCAAGGAATGTGCTATGAACAATCTCAAACGCTTCTGGCCTTGGTTCCGAGACCTGGGCCTAATCGTCATTGGTGCGTTGGCGCAGGCGGTCGGCTTGCGTCTCTTTCTTGTCCCCGCAAATCTGGCCTCAGGTGGCGTCAGCGGGATTGCGCAGCTAATCAACAACTATACAAATTGGCCAATCGGCCTGATGGTTTTCATTGGCAATCTGCCGCTCTTTATTATTGGTTGGCGTTATCTGGGCGGACGGCGTTTCGGCCTGCGCACAGCCACAGCCGTGATCAGTTTCTCGTTTTTTGTTGATTTTCTGGCTTTGTATCTGCCCAAAAACGGAATTACGGATGACATATTTCTGAACTCTCTATACGGTGCGGTCGTGGCAGGCTTTGGCTACGGTCTGGTCTACCGCGGACGAGGTACCAGCGGCGGCAGCGACATCCTGGCGCGCATTCTCAATCACTGGCGGGGGGTATCTATGTCGGCCAGCTATTTGATAGTCGATTCGTTGGTTATTTTGGGGGCAGGATTAGTTTTTGGTTGGAAGGAAGCGTTATATGCCCTGATCACACTCTACGTCAGCGGACTGGTGGCTGAGACCACCCTTGAAGGTCCCAGCACTGTGCGCACGGCACTGATCATCACCGAGCAAGGAGAAGCCGTCTCGAAACGCATCCTGGACGACATGTCCCGAGGGGTGACGGTTTTACCAGGCACCGGCGCATTTACCGGCGCAGACAGGCCAGTGCTATATTGTGTCGTCACGCGAGCAGAAGTAGCTTTGCTAAAGAATATCGTGAATGAGGCTGACCCAAGGGCCTTTATGGTTATCGGGCAGGCCTATGAGGCGTTGGGGGAAGGTTTTCAGCCGTTGAAAACGTGAAATTCAGGGCGAATAACTGTACCCTTTTTTATCCAAATTGCATCGCAACGCCGAGGATGATCGTGATTTGCGCCAGGTGATAAACGCCGATGTTAATCATTCGGCTATTTTTAATGGGAGATACAAACCTGTTCCAGGCCAGGACGATATCTGAGAGAAAAAATAGGAAAGCCCCAAAACTGACCAGATAAGCGGGGGTTGATTTCCATTCCGGGCGGAAGAGGGTCAATAACGCAGAGAGCAGCATCAGCGTGATAATGGTGCTGTACACAATGACCGGGAGGACCAGTCGTGGCTGATTTTTACGAACACCCTCCACAATGCGTCGTATCAAGCGCACCGAGCTCAGGCCTATCACAATGGCAATCGCGATGGCCCATACGCCCAACGTCTCCGGGAAGGGAATGTTGAAGCCGATCAGATAAGCGATATGCCCCAGCAGGAAGACGATCAGTCCAACCATGAAGAAACGGTCAATGAATATTAGGGAGATATCCCCAGCTAACGAGAACAAGATGCCAATTCCGAACCATAGCAATGCTCCCTGTAATCCTGCCGTTGTATACAGCCAGATGAACAGGCATACCATCACTGCCGGTTTGACGACAAATTCCAATTTGCGCCAGCCCTTCCACAAAGCCAGTGATTCGAGCCCGGCGAAGATAAAAGCTAGGATGATTAAAATGTTCATATTGAGCCTCCCGTTTCATATATCATCGCGAGGTGGCTGTAAGCCAACGTAGGGCTCGCAATGACAGAGGTTATCTTCTCTTCTTTTTTAATTTATATCCAAAACGCCGCATGGCATTTTCATCCTTGCGCCAATCTTTGAGCACCTTCACGCGTAACTCCAGAAAAACCTTGCGGCCAGACATCTCTTCGATCTCTTGCCGCGCCGCTGTGCCAATGCGTTTCATCATTTCACCACCGCGTCCGATCACGATTCCCTTTTGCGAGTCACGTTCCACAAATATTGTCGCTGCAATATAAGCGCTCTCGTCCGGGCGTTCAGTGAACTCGTCAATGCGGACTGCCACACCGTGCGGCACCTCGTCACGCAGTTTCAGAAGGCAGGCCTCGCGGATCAACTCGGCGGCGATGTCACGCTCGTACATGTCGGTGATCTGTTCAGACTCATACTCAGGTTTGCGCAGGGGAATTAGGTCTGTCAGCGTGGCAAGGAGAGATTCGAGTCCCTCGCCTGTGGTAGCCGAAAGCGGAACTGAGTGCGCATCTTCCGGGACAAGTGCCTGGTACGCCTCGAGACTCGCGGTCAGGTCTTCGGCGGGAACCAGATCTATCTTATTATGGGCAAGCACAAGCGGAGTCCGACGCGCGAGTCGCGAGAGACGGGTTGCGATCCATTTGTCTTCATCCGTGGGTTTCACTGAGACATCCACAAGGAAGAGTACCGCATCCATACCAGGGATAGCTTCTTCGGCTTCCTGGTTCAGAAATCTGCCCAGCTTGTGCCTTGGATTATGAATCCCCGGTGTGTCAACGAACACAATTTGAGCGTTCTCGGTAGTCAGAATACCAAACTGACGGCGGCGGGTGGTTTGGGCTTTAGGTGTCACCGCCGCGACCTTCTGGCCGAGCAGAGCATTGATAAGCGTGGACTTGCCTACATTGGGGCGTCCAATGACGGCCACAAAGCCGGAGCGAAAGTCAGGATTCATGTTGATTCCTTTTATTCCAATTAACAACCATAATGCTTGAAATAATGAGCAGCGCTCCGACAGCCAACTGCCAGGAAAGTTGTTCATCTAAAAAGATAACCCCCAGAATGACGCCTCCTAACGGGAAAATGTAAGATACCGTGCCAGCACGAGTGGGTCCAATTTCATGCAGCAAGTAATACCATAGGATTAACGCAAGCCCTGAACCCAGCACACCCAGCCACAGAATCGCAATCCAGGTAAGAGGCATTTGAGGAACTGTGAATGGGCTTTCGACTACAGGTGTAATCAACCACATGACAACAACTGCAGAAACCAGCGGAGCTGCGCCACGCACAAGCCCAGCTGTTGATTGTGTGTACTTACGGGCATAGACAGAGCTGCCTGCATATAGGATGGAAGCCAGGATGACAGCCCCTTGCCCGATGAGAGAGTTATGTGCTTCGATCGTCAGGTCTTTACTAAGCAGCACTATCACACCAATAAAACCAACGAACAACCCGACCACTCTCGGTACGGTCATTTTGTCATCATACAGGAACAAATGGGCGATGACAATGGTGAAAAGCGGTACGGTGGCATTCAAAATAGAAGCTACGGCCGAATCAATTGAAAGCTCTCCCCAGGTGACGAGGAAAAAAGGAATAGAAACGGATGTCACACCAAGGATCAAAAAGGGCTTCCAGTTACCAAAATCTCGGGGCCAGGCTTTGCGCTGGAAAAACACAGCCCCGCCCGCAAATAATAACCCGATCAACACACGCCAGGCCACTAATGAGTAGGGACCAATTTCTTCAAGGGCTAACTTGATCCATAAAAAAGAAGCAGACCAGACAACGCCGAGAAAGGTAAAAGCTGTCCAATGTCTGGGTTGCATTAGGTTAATACGGCTCCTTCAAGTTTTAGTAACCACTCTTTCGTCGGCAAGCCCTCCCCACCGCCGTAGCCACGTAGTTTACCATCACTCCCGATAACACGGTGGCAAGGGATGACCAATGGCATCGGATTAGTTGCCTGGGCACGACCTACTGCACGTGCTGCACGCGGGTTGCCGATCTCGTGGGCAATGTCACTGTAGGTGCGCGTTTGGCCATAAGGAATAGCGAAAGTTATTTGCAATACTTGGATCTGGAATGGGCGTAATGGCGACCAATCGATGGGCAGGTGAAAATCCTTTCGTTCACCCCGCAAATACTCATCCAATTGTTGCTGCGCGAGGGCCACTTTTTCGGGGTCGGGTTGAACGGGTCGCTTGAAACGTTTCGTCAAGTAGGAAATAAAGTCTGCTTCATCCTGTGACCATTCGATAGCAGCCAATCCATAATCGGTGTTGGCAATCCACAAGTCACCAAGCGGTGAATCTCGTAAAGTACCGGTGTAGAGTGGGGTATTTTTGTCCATTTTGGCCTTTTTTCTTAACAATCTTGTAAGTTGTCTAACAGTCGTAGGGGAAACGTAGGTTTGGCGTCAAGTATAAATTGGACAAGCATGATAAATTATGTGCATAAGGTGATTTCTCTTCTCCTCCTTTCAAGAGAGAACCGGGGTCGGCGTCCCCGGTTCTCGCAATTTAATGGGGAGTAGAAGAAAAACGGTGGGAATCAAGCATGTGAAAGCAGTATAATCCTAACACCCTATTTTGAGAGGATGAACATGACCGTAGAGATTACCATTGTCGGACTTGGGCAACTTGGCGCTTCGGTTGGAATTGCGCTGGGGAAAAGACGGAATGATATCCATCGTGTAGGACATGATATTAGCCCTGAAATCGCGAAAAAAGCGCAAAAGATTGGCGCGGTGGATGATGTGAAACACAACCTACCTGCAGCCGTTCGCAAGGCAAATATTGTGCTCTTGAGCCTACCTGTAAATGAGATCCGGGCTACACTGGAAGTCATCGCCCCCGATCTACCCGAAGGTGCAGTCATTTTGGATACGGCCCCTGCCAAAACATCCGTGGCACAGTGGGCTCAGGAGATCCTGCCGGCAGGACGCCATCACGTGGGGCTTGCGCCGGCCATCAATCCAATGTATCTACATCGCATCGAGCTGGGTGTGGATGCAGCCGAGGAAGACCTGTTTGATGATGGGGTCGTAATGCTGGGCACTGCACCCGGCGTACCTGAAAAAGCTGTGAGAGTAGCAACTGATTTGATCGAAACACTGGGCGCGATGCCGCTTTTTGCCGATATATCTGAAACCGATGGCTTGATTGCCAGTACACATATTGTCCCGCAAATGGTGGCTGCGGCAATGCTCAACGCAGTGGTCGATCAGCCGGGATGGAAAGAAGCTCGCAAGCTAGCCGGACGTCCCTTTGCGGCCTTGACTTCGGCGCTAGCGTACCAGGACGAGATCCAATCTCTGGGCAAAGGTGCCTTGCTCAACCGTGAGAATGTCGCACGTGTCCTGGATGTAGTCATCGGCTCGCTGCAAGGCTTGCGCAATGATATTGCCAATGGCAACAACGAAAATGTTATTGAACGGCTTGAATTAGCTATGGAAGACCGACGTCGCTGGCTTGGTGAACGTTTGCAGGGTGACTGGTCAAATGAAATAGACAAACCTGACCGAACCAAATTCCCCACATTTTGGGAGCGCCTGGTGGGTTCACGTAAACCATCTGATAAAGAGAAGTAGTGTGTCATTCTTTTGCTATATTCTAGAATGTGTGGATGGGACTTACTACACCGGTTGGACAACAGATCCTGAAAGGCGTCTAAATCAGCACAACAGAGGAACTGGCTCCCGCTACACTCGTAGCCGGGTCCCGGTAAAAATGGTTTATCTAGAGCCCCAACCAGATCGTCCCACAGCAATGAAACGCGAGAGGGCCATAAAGCGCCTCCCTCGCGAAAAGAAAAGGAATTTGATTGCATCGTAGGGGCACAACATAATGTGCCCCTAAAAAAATTAATCGGTAAACAACGGCAGATGCCCCAAAGCAATAATATGCATCCACTTGGCCCGATCGCCCTCGGTCATGATGGCCGCCTCGGTAGTGACTGTGGCGCCTGCTTTTTCTAGGATCATGCGCATACCTTGTAAGGTTGAACCAGTGCTGATGACATCATCCAGTATGACGACATTTTTACCGTTCAACAGGTCGCGATCTTTTTCATCCAGAATTAGTACCTGTGGCTGACCTGTGGTGATGGACAAGGTTTCAGCTTTGATAGCGTCGCCCATGTAAGGTTTGTATGTCTTGCGCAAGATGACAAAAGGCTTCTTGGTTTCTACCGATAGCGCGTATGCCAGGGGTATGGATTTGGCTTCAGCCGTAACAAAAACGTCGTAATCCATGTTTTTTAGTTTTTTCTTCAGTTCCTTGGCACAAGCTTGAACCAGTTCAGTATCCCCCAAGATGTTCAGAATTGCTATTCGCAAACCGGGAGCAACTTCAAAAAGACGTAAATCGCGTTTCAGTCCGGCAATTTTTACAGAGTGGGTTTCGTTCGCAGGCATGGTTCCCTCCGGGAAAGTGGTGTAGACAGGGCGTAGTTTATCATAAATCTACATCGATACATTCGGATTTCCAACATAGACAAATTTCCTGGCGAGTATAATTCCGCTATGCTCCAAGAATTACAACTCAACGATATCGTGCAAATGCGCAAACCGCATCCCTGCGGCTCTCACGAATGGACGGTCACCCGCCTGGGAGCAGATATTGGCTTGGCATGTAAAGGTTGCGGTCGGCGGGTAATGTTGACTCGCCGCGAATTAGCTCGACGAACCAAAACAATTCTTCCACAAGAGGATAATGATCATCATGAGCCAGAATAAAAAACCGCATATCCTCTTCTTGTTTTCAGATACTGGCGGGGGACATCGTAGCGCTACGGAAGCTATCATTGAAGCCATTGAGCTTGAATATGGTGATGCAGTCACGACCGAGATGGTTGACTTTATCAAGAGCCATGCGCCCTTACCTTTAAACAAAATGCCTGATTGGTACCCAGATATGGTCAAGGCGCCACAGTTGTGGGGATTAAGTTTTAAGATGAGTGATGGCCGTCGCCGTGCACGCGCCATTACAGCCAGCATGTGGCCATATGTTGGCCGGGCTGCAAAAGCAATGGTCAAAAACTACCCAGCTGACCTGATTGTCACCGTCCACGCGTTGGCGAACACAGTTATTCTAAAAGCGCTTGGTCACAATCGTCCACCCTTTATAACTGTTGTGACCGACATGGTGTCTACCCATGCATTATGGTACGACCAACGATCTGATCTTATCCTCGTGCCAACTGAAAAAGCCCGTCAACGCGCAATAAAATACAACATGAATCCAAAAAGAGTTCGCGTCGTGGGCCAACCGGTGGCCGAGCGATACTGTGTCCCGATCGGGAACAAAGAGTCCCTGCGTGAAAACCTTGGCTGGGAACGAGACAAGACCATCGTTCTACTCGTCGGCGGTGGCGAAGGGATGGGACCGATTAGCAAAACAGCACGTGAAATCGCCGCATCTGGTCTGGATGTTGCACTTGTCATAGTTGCCGGGCGAAACGAGCGCTTGAAGAAGCACCTTGAATCGATTGAGTGGCCAATCCCTGTCCATATATATGGCTTTACCCGTGAACTGCCTGACTTCATGCGTGCTACAGATGTGCTGGTCACCAAGGCCGGGCCGGGAACGATTGCTGAGTCATTAAATGCCAATTTACCTATCATCCTTTATGCAAAATTGCCCGGCCAGGAAGATGGAAATGTCACATTTGTAGTGGAAGAGAAGGTTGGGGTTTGGGCGCCCCAACCAGAGGATGTAGTAAAGACTTTGAGAGAATGGGTACAAAAGCCTGAAATTCGCCTGCACTATGTTGAAAATTGTCGTCGCACCGCACGGCCAGATGCCTCCCGCCAGATAGCACGTGCTATCGGCGAAACACTTGAACTGACACCCCAAAAAATTTCCCAAACCGCTTAAATGAGTGTCCGGTAAATTAGACTGGACACTTTTCAATCACTAACTTTCCTTTTGCATATACACAGTTGTAATCGGGTATGGAATTTCGATGCCCTTCTTATCCAATCCGGCTTTAATGAGCTCAAAGGCAGCATCTTTTGCACTAGCCGGGTTGGTTTTTGATGTGTCAATCCAGAAATATGCGCTCAAATCAATGGATGACTCACCAAATGTGTGAAAGACCACCATAGGTTCAGGTTCGCCAACAAAACCGGGCACGTTCGGGATCGCTTCCTGCACAACCTGACGTGTGACAGATGGGTCTGCATCATAAGATACGCCTACCGGTAGTTCAACTCGACGGAAATCAGCACGAGTATAGTTTGTAATCGGGTTGGACAGGATTGTCGAATTGGGAATGATCACAATACGTCCATCGGTTGTTTTCATCTCAGTGGTGCGCAAATTGATTGCCAGCACTGTACCCATAAATTGTTCAGTCTCAATAAAATCCTCAACATCAAAAGGTTGCTGAATAAGCAGAATAATGCCTGCCACAAAGTTCTGCATAATCTCTTGCAGCGCAAAACCGATTGTAAAACCCAATATGCCAAGACCAGCCAGGAAAGCCGATACGTCAAAAAAGCGTTGCAAAGCAGTGATCGTACCAATTACGATGATGCTCCAGCGGGTCAATTGCCCCAATAACAAGGTAACTTCGCGATCGGCGTTTCGATTTGTCAGCACTTTTTTCAGCAGATTACTCAGTAACCGTGCGACATATAAACTGACAACGAAAATTAATATGGCTGTCAATACATTTGGCAATTCAGCAACTACCTTTTCAAGAAGTTGATCAAAATATTCTGGCATCTTTTCCTCCAAGGATAGATTTTTGTAATCTTAACCTAAATGGGAAGATGCGTCCAATACAGAATTTTCGAGTAGAATTCAGCGAATTTAATTCATCTTCCAGCCTGATATAATCCCACTTATGCCCATTTTGAATGCCCACACGCTGGAATTTTTTAGTCACAGTCCCGAACAAACCCGACGTGTTGGTATGCGATTAGGAGGTTTGTTGCAGCGTGGTGAAGTGATTTGCTTGCAGGGTGAATTGGGTTCAGGCAAAACAACACTAGTGCAAGGATTAGCTCAAGGTTGGGGTTCGCTTGATCCTGTTTCCAGCCCAACCTTCATCATTGTGAACACCTACAGGCGGCCTGATGACAAAAAATTATTCCATATGGACGCTTATCGCCTTGACTCCGCCCCTGAGGCTGCTGAACTGGACTTGGACGAAATGCTCTCACAAGGCTCTCTCTTAATCGAATGGCCGGAGCGTATCCACGCGATTTTGCCGAATTCGCACATGTGGATCTCGCTCGAATATGTAAAAGAAGAACATCGGCAAATGTTGCTTCGGGCCTCCGGTGAACGCTATGATGCTTTATTGGCAGATTTGCGCCAGCGCCTAGACGGAGGCGACTGATGCTTCTGGCGGTTGATACCTCCACCAGACAAATGGGCCTGGCACTATACGATGGTGATCAAGTGATCGGCGAATTGCTTTGGCATAGCCAGCACTATCATACTGTGGAATTGGCTCCCGCAGTCGCAGATTTACTCGCTCGCTCTGGCCTAAAGATAGATCAAATCCATGTACTGGGTGTTGCGTTAGGGCCCGGCTCGTTTACCAGCCTACGTGTTGGTCTGGCCTTTATCAAAGGTTTAGCATTGTCGCGTCATTTACCAATTGTAGGTGTGCCCACTTTAGATGTGATCGCGGCTGCGCAGGAAGTCCGAGAGTTGTCGCTGGCGGCTGTCTTACAAGCCGGGCGTGGACGGTTGGCGTATGGCAGGTATAAAGCTGGTGATGAAGCCTGGCAGGCCGTTGGCGAACCGAAGGTAATCACCGCCGATGAGCTAGCCAGGAAAATCAGAAAACCAACTGTCGTATGCGGAGAGTTAATGCCAGATGAGCGTCGTCGTTTGGCTCGTAAACGGGTCAATGTGAAGCTGGCATCACCCGCGCAATGCGTGCGGCGACCAGCCCTTCTGGCAGAAATGGCCTGGGAACGGTGGCAAGCCGGAGCTGAAAATGATGCGGCTACGCTTGCACCCATCTACCTGCATGTTGCCAATCCAATTCCATCATGAGCTTGATTATCCGCAGGATGTCGATTGAGGATGTTCCAGCTGCACATGAAATCGACACCTTATCGTTCACGTTACCATGGCCGGAACGTTCGTTACGTTATGAAGTGACCGACAACCCGGCGGCTCGCTGTTGGGTTGCAGAATTAGATAATCATCTTGTTGGAATGCTCGTGTTGTGGTTGATTGTGGATGAGGCACATATTGCCACGATTGCCATATATCCTAAATTTCGACATCAGGGAATAGCCAAAAAATTACTGGTAGAAGCGTTGAACTCAGCGTACAATGAGGGTGCGCATACAGCCATGCTGGAAGTACGAGCTGGAAACAAAGCTGCGCTGAAAATGTATACGAATTTTGGTTTTGAAGAGGTAGGTCGTCGGGAACGCTATTACAAAGATAACCACGAGGATGCAATTCTAATGACCTTATACCGGCTTCCCTTTGAATCTTTCTCCAGTATGCAGGAAGATAGCAAATCAGGGTAGCGGGAAGAAAAATTTCAAAAGTATAGAGGAAGAATGACAACCAAAGAAACACTCATCAAAAACTTGAAAGATAAGAAAGCCAGCATTGCCATTTTAGGATTGGGCTATGTTGGTTTACCGCTTGCAGTTGTATTTGGTGAAGCGGGATTTACCGTCACCGGTATTGATCCGGATGCTCGCAAAGTAGAGTCGCTTAATAAAGGCATTTCATACATTCCGGATGTTGAGACAAAAGCAATCGATGTGTTAGTGAAATCGGGTAAGCTGACTGCCACAACTGATTTTTCAGTACTAAAAGGAATGGATGCGGTTAGTATCTGTGTACCCACGCCATTGCGCAAAACCGGCGACCCGGATATGTCTTTTATAATGTCGGCCACAGAAGAGTTGGCGAAGTATGTCCATAAAAACATGGTTGTAGTACTTGAATCCACTACCTATCCTGGCACAACACGTGAGATTATGTTACCAATGCTGACAGAAAAAAGCGCGCTCAAAGTGGGTGAGGAGATTTTTGTGGCTTTCTCCCCAGAACGCGTCGATCCCGGACGCGAAGATTGGACAACGATCAACACACCAAAAGTCATGGGCGGCATCACCGAAGCCTGCTCTGAAGTTGCCACGGCCTGGTATTCCGGCGCGATCGAGATCGTTTTCCCGGTTAGTTCGGCAGAAGCAGCTGAAATGGCAAAGTTACTAGAAAACACATTTCGAATGATCAATATAGGCATGGTTAATGAATTGGCGATCATGTGTGAACGCCTGGGTGTGGACGTTTGGGAAGTGATTGATGCCGCCGCCACAAAGCCATTTGGCTTTATGAAATTCACGCCTGGGCCTGGATTGGGTGGTCATTGTATCCCAATCGATCCACTTTATCTCTCATGGAAAATGAAATCACTGAACTACAATGCACGCTTCATCGAACTTGCCTCTGAGATCAACACCAATATGCCCCGCTATGTTGTCAATCGCATGTTAGATGCAATGAATGATCGTGGAAAGACGCTCAAAGGTTCAAAACTTTTGGTGTTAGGAGTAGCCTACAAACCCGATATCGATGATGTACGTGAATCCCCAGCCCTAGATGTGATTGGCATGCTGCAAAATAAAGGTGCACAGGTCCAATACCATGATCCTTACATTCCACACATCCATCATGAATATGACGGCTGGGAAATGGGCAGCGTTGATGATATGATGAAAGCTGTCAAGGAATCGGATGCTGTCATCATAATCACGGATCACAAAACATATGATTACCCCGCCATCGTAGATGCTGCTAAGTTTGTCTTTGATACGCGTAATGCTTTGGGTAATCTAGCCAAGAATAATCCAAAGGTCGAGAGACTCTAATAATTTTATACGTTGGTCGAACCCTTGCAAAGGATCATAAAAAATCCTTTGCAAGGGTTTCGTAATGAATAAGGAAATTTTATGGGAAACTATTTTGTCACTGGCGCAGCGGGCTTTATCGCTTCTCGTGTAATTGAATTTTTAGTCATGGATGGCCATTCCGTTGTTGGAGTGGACAATATGAACGACGCTTATGATGTGCGCATGAAGGAATATCGGCTAAGCAAATTGCAGGAATTACCCAAATGCACATTCCATAAACTGGATATTTCTGAGAAGTTCATTATTGAGCAATTCAAAGATGGAAATTTCGATGCTATTATCAATTTGGCCGCGCGAGCGGGAGTACGTTCCAGTGTGGAGAATCCCTGGGTGTATCTTGAATCTAACATCACTGGCACACTCAACATGCTGGAACTCTGCCGTGTGACCGGCACTAAGAAATTCTTGCTGGCATCTACATCTAGCATTTATGGCGAGGACCCACCTTACCCAACGCCGGAAACAGCTTCCAGTGACAGGCCACTTCAACCCTATGCAGCAAGTAAGAAGGGGGCAGAAGCAATGGCGCATGCCTATCATT
>CAZCPP010000038.1:0-18441 GCA_964500655.1 uncultured Anaerolineaceae bacterium
TGTTTTCATCCATATTGGGAATGACACCGTGATTGAAACAAGTTTTTCGAGCATCCTTGGTATCAAAAGCCTTGTCTGCGTTGAAGAAAGCACCTTGGATATTGAGCCCCGATCGTTTCATGGACTTGAAGGCCGTCTGTAAGTGAGCCTTCAAATTGTAAGCATCATTATGATTGCCAGCGATCAAACCAGTCGCAGCAATGATGAGACCATCACCATCCGTTATAGGTAAGATATTGGTAGTATTGGCCTTCTTGCGCCCTTGATATGCAACAGATTGACCACCTTTCTTGGCAATTGCATGACTGCCATCCAGGTTGAGTTCAGATAAATTCAAACCCGCTTCGATGCTCATAATACTACCTTGCCAGACTTTTTCCAGACTACCATCCCGGCTCCACTTGTGAAAATGATGATAAATCGCATGTCAACTGATTTCTTTTTTTCTGGGATCATCTGCATCTGGCTCAATCGGTAGCTGTTCCCATTGACAGCCAGTATGCAGGCGATAGAGAATATAGTTGAAAACTTTGTACAATGAAATACTACATTCAAAACCACGTTTTGCTACTGAAACATAGGGACGAACATGTTGATCAAACTGTTTCTCTGTTAAACTTGTCGGTATCGGGCTCATTGCTGAACTCCTTCCGAGAGTTGTGTTCACAGCCATGATGCCCGATTTTCTCAATTTCGAAAAGCTTCAATGACTTCCTAGACAACAGGTACCAGAAATTGTTACAATACTACACATAACTGTCCATTGGGGTACATATCTGGTATACGAGTATAAATTTAGGCCACGATTAGCGGTAGCATAACTTGCGGCAAAGAAACATTATGCCCTGCCAGGTATCTGGCGGGGTATTTTTTGTTGTAATGAAAGGATGATTGTATAATGGCATATAAGCAAATCTTGGGAGAGCAGTATGCCATCCATTCCACATCTCACAAAATCCGATGTTCTTCGATGGACAGATGAAGTTTATTTCCAGCGTGGACAAAAATATTTTGATAAGGGAGCAATTTACGATCAGCGTCGCCAGGGGATGACGCTCAAGTCCAAATGCTCCGGGGCGCAAGCACCTTTTTATCGCCAAGAGGTGGAGTTTGATAGCAAAGGGATCAGATCGGCAGATTGTTCTTGTCCAGTTGGCGATGGAGGCTATTGCAAGCATGCCGTTGCGTTATTACTCACATGGGTAAATGACCCTAATTCATTCAAAAAAGTTGAAGCGTTGAACGCCGCCCTCGAAAAACGCTCTAAAGCCGAATTGATCGATCTCATCAAACAAATGCTCGAACAGGAACCAGACCTTGAATCCCTGCTAGATTTGCCGTCATTGGCAGCTGAAGGCCAAACTCTCGATATCAATATCATTCGCAGGCAAGCTAAACAGGCTTTCCATGGGATGGATTACGAGTGGGGATATACACGCGCTATAAAAAGAGCCCTAAACCCAATTCTCAACCTGGCTTCTGCTTATCTCGCGCATAATGATGCGAACAATGCATCCTTAGTATATGAAGTCATCATCGAGGCTATTTTGGATGAGGAAGATATAGCCCTTGGTGACGAAGAAGGCGCATTGCTGGGAGTGATATACGATTGCTGCGAAGCACTTGGGATGTGTCTGGATTCCATGGGCGACATCAAAGAACGACGTGGAATTTTGCAAGTTTTATTCAGCGCATATCGCTGGGATGTCATTACAGTGGGCGGCACTGGCGCGGCAGATTGTGTACCCGTAATTCTTACATCAAAAACCACACCTGATGAGTGCGCTGAAATCGCAGAATGGACGCGCGAAATGCTTCCACAAGGAAGTAGCTGGAGTAACGGCTATCATCGCGAAGTCCTGGGCAGGCTGTTGCTCGACCTTGAAGCGGACATTCTCGACGATGCAGCTTATTTGAAAATCTGCCGCGAAACCGGACGCCTGAACGACCTGATTGATCGCCTGCTTCAACTAAAACGCTTCAATGAAGCTGAAGAAGCCGCCCGAGCCGCAAAAGACTATGATCTACTACTCACGCTGGATATTTTCGCGAGTCACAAACGGGCAGATCTGGCTGAAAAACTTGTGACAGAAGGGTTAGCAACAATCAAGGATGACCGCCTGATCGAATGGCTCTCCAACAGGCTCGAACAAAATGGGGATTTGGCTGGCTCACTTGAGTTGGAAGAACGACTATTCTGGAAATATCCCAAAATTGAAAAATACGAAAAACTACGCAATCTGGCAAAACAACTTAGCTGCTGGGATAATCTGCGAGTACAAATCATCACCGAGCTTGAAGACAAAAAGGAGTTCGATTTTCTTGTTAACATCTACCTCCTTGAAAAAGATGCGGAAAATGCAGTTGCAGCCCTGGAAAAAGTTCCTGCACGTTGGGGAGACCATTCCTTGCACATTGATGTAGCACGGGCTGCAAAAGGAGAATATCCACACGAAGCCATTCACATATTTACAAAAGAAGCCGAGCGTTTCATTGAGCACCGTAACCGCGACAGCTATTCGCAAGCAGCACAATGCCTGTATGAAGTGCGTAATGTTTACCGCCAGTTGAACAACTCGCAGGCTTGGAACAATCTTATCGCGGATATACGCGAACGCTATCGCAGACTTCCTGCATTACAAGATGAACTAAACCAACTCAAACTTTAACATGCCTACCCCCGCATCCATTCTCAAAGAAACCTTCGGCTACGATACCTTCCACCCGCTGCAACGTGAAGTGATTGAAAACGTGTTGGCGCGGCACGATACGCTTGCTATCATGCCAACCGGCGGCGGAAAGTCTTTGTGCTATCAAATCCCTTCGCAGCTATTTGAAGGCCTCACCGTCGTCGTCTCGCCGCTTATCTCCCTGATGAAAGACCAGGTGGAGCAGCTCCGCGCATTCGACGTGCCTGCCTTGTTCCTCAACAGCTCGCTCGCGCCGCAGGAATACCAGGAAAACATAGATTACGTCAAACGCGGTGAAGTGAAGTTGCTTTACGTCGCACCCGAATCGCTGCTCACTCCGCGCATTCTGTCTTTGCTGGATTCCATTCAAGTGGATTGCCTGACGATTGACGAAGCCCACTGCATCTCCGAATGGGGGCACGATTTCCGCCCCGAATACCGCCAGTTTGTGGCAGTGCTCCAACGCTTCCCGAATGCGGTTTGTCTCGCGCTCACCGCCACAGCCACCGAACGCGTGCGGCAGGACATACGCACCACGCTCAATTTCGCCACCACCAACGAATTCATCGCTAGTTTCAACCGCGAAAATCTCTACATCGAAGTTGTTCACAAGCACGATCCTGTCCAGCAAACCATCCAAATACTCGACCACCACAAGGACCAATCAGGCATCATCTACTGCTTCTCGCGCAGGCAGGTGGACGAACTCGCTGCCTATCTCACATCAAAAGGCTATTCCGCTCGCCCGTATCATGCCGGGCTTGAAGATGCCGAGCGAAAAAAGAACCAGGAGGCCTTCATCCGCGACGACGCGCAAATCATTGTTGCCACCATCGCCTTCGGCATGGGTATCAACAAGCCCAACGTGCGCTTCGTCATTCACTTCGATCTGCCCAAGAGTATCGAGAGTTATTACCAGGAAATTGGCCGCGCAGGGCGCGACGGTTTGCCCGCGCATTGCACTCTGTTTTATAGTTATTCGGACGTTGCCAAAATCAACTACTTTATTGACCAGAAAGAAGACAGCGAAAAACGCGTTGCTATTGGACACCTGGACGCCATTATCCGTTACGCGGAAGATAAGCTAACCTGCCGCCGCAAACCGCTGCTCCACTACTTCGGCGAATCATACGCAGCCGATAACTGCTCCAACTGCGACAACTGCACATCCGCCCCTACCGCACTGACTGACATTACTATCCCCGCCCAGAAATTCCTTTCCTGTGTCAAACGTGCGGATGAAAGATTCGGCGCGGGGCACATTGCGAGTATTCTGCTCGGCTCAAAAAACAAAAAGATCTTGCGCTGGGGACATGAAACACTGTCCACCTACGGCATCGGCACAGAACTGACAAAGAAACAATGGATGCATCTTGCCCGTCAACTCTTGACGATGGGATACCTGAAGCAGGAAGGCGAGTATCGAACACTGAGTCTTACCGTCAGGGCGTTGGAATCGCTCAAGAAACGCGAAACAATAATGGGCGTAATCCAAGAGGCCGAGCGAGTCCAGAAAAAAGGAAAGCGAAAAGAAGAAGTCGAATATAATCACACGCTGTTTGACATCCTGCGTCAAAAACGCAAAGTAATGGCTGATGAGGCGGGCGTACCTCCGTATGTAATCTTCTCGGACAGGACGCTCACGGAAATGGCAGCCTATTATCCGCAATCGGCAGAAAGCCTGCTCAACATCTCCGGTGTGGGACAGGTAAAACTGCGCCAATACGGAGAGACCTTTCTGGAAGTCATTAAGACCTATTGTGAAAAGCATGGGCTGGAGGAGCAGCGTAAAGGAGCCAGCCACAACAAGAGCGATGCGAACCGGCGCTATGTTACTGTTGGTAACGCATACAATACGGGTGACAACATTGAAACCCTAATGAAACGTTATCGCGTTACAGCAGGAACGATCCTGGGGCATCTGACGCGATACCTTTCAACTGGAAACAAGCTGCGGAACGGTGAAGACCTGCAAAGATTGACATCTACCACACACGACCAACAGCAGGCCGCCTTTGCCGCCTTCAATGAATTCAGCCCCACTTTTCTCAAACCAATTTACGATAAACTAAATGGAACGTTGGATTATGATGAATTGAAAATCTTGCGCATGTTGTATATGATTGCGCAAAAGGATTAACTAGGTACAAATTCAAACCTGTATTTCTTAGTTTTCACATTTGTAGAAGCAACCCTCTAAGCGAGAGCAAAATGCTTAACAACCTTGAAGGGTCGCCCCTACGACGTAAGTTAAGATAATAACATCCAGCCAACAGGTATCAAAGCCACCCTTGCGGTGGCTTTTGACTTTATAATGAGCCAATGCTGAAACTGCAGTTTTCGACAAAATCAATACCTATCGCATTATTCTTCCTGACCATTCTGACTTACGGAGTGATGCTCCCATGGACTGGTTTCTATTGGGATGACTGGCCATTTGCCTGGATCCAAAAGTTCTTGGGGTCGACCGAATTTTTCCCGGCCTTTGAGCCCTTCCGTCCCTTTCTTGGCCCGATCTTCTTCGGGACAACTAGCTTGCTTCCGCCAAATCCGCTTTTATGGCAATCTTTAGCCTTGATCCTGCGTTTTACACTTGTATTATCGATCTGGTGGGTGTTCAGCTCTATATGGCCTAAAGCCAAATGGCAAACCCTGACGGCTTCGTTATTCTTCCTTGTCTTTCCTGGTTACAGTCAGCATTGGGTAGCCTTTACTCACATCAACCAAGAATGGATTCCTTTCCTTTTTTATATTTTATCCTTTGGTTTCACAATAAGAGCATTCCATTCATCTAAAAAATCCAATCGCTACACTTGGTTGGCATTGGTTTTTATGTTATTTGGTATTTTTCCAACCGAATATTTTGCGACACAGGAACCACTGCGATTTTTGTTTCTGTGGGTGCTCGTTGCAGAAGAGATGATTGGTTTCTGGCCACGCATGCGTGCAATATTGAAACTGTGGTGGCCGTATCTCCTCATTTGGCTGGGGAATGCAACTTGGTTGATCTACTATTACAGATTTGGCGCTTACGCTTCTTATGGTGTATCGGCTTCAGGGCAATTTTCTTTACAAGATTTTTTCATCGCGCTGACTGATGCACTCTGGAAGGCAGGAATTTACTGTTGGGGACAAGTACTGATACTTGCAGGGGAGTCACTTAGCAACCCATCTACACTTCTAACGCTAGGTGTAATCACTGTTAGTTTTGTTGTGGTGGCATTTTATCTGCAAAAATTGGACTTGCCAGAGTGGATAATCAATTCAAATTGGGCATGGCAAGCCATGATAATTGGTCTGATCGGCATTATGATCGGGCGGATTCCTTCCTGGGCAGCGGGGTTACCATTAACCTTGCAGTCAATTAACGACCGTTTCATGGTCTCTATGATGATCGGTGGAAGTTTGTTCCTGGCTGGGTCGCTGGAAATTGTATTTGGAAAAAGTCGTTTGAAGATTTACATAATCGCCCTGATAGTAGCGCTTGGTATTGGACAACAATTCTATACAGCCAACGAATTCCGTCGCGACTGGACGCGTCAGCAGGAGATTCTCTGGCAAATGGTCTGGCGCATTCCCAGGTTAACACCGGGTACTGTAATACTGACCCATGAATTGCCCTTAAAGTACGAAACAGATATGGGGCTAACCGCACCTTTGAATTGGATTTATGCTCCCGACTTCACACGCGGCGACTTGCCATATGCACTACTCTATACCCGCACCCGGCTGGGGCGGGCATCTCTGCCCACGCTGGAAGCAGGACAGCCGATATCTTTTGCATACCGCACTGTGGATTTCAAAGGCTCCACATCGCAAGCAGTGACAATTATCGTGCCGCCAAATGCTTGCCTGCATGTATTAGACACAGTTTACTCGGGCGGAGATACTTATGCTCGCCAACCACGTTTCCTGCAAGATGCTATTCCACTTTCAGATCCATCGCTGATCGTTATAGATGCAAAGCAGCCTGAAATGCCCGCCTCACTATTTGGCAAAGAGCCGCCACACACATGGTGCTACTACTATACAAAAGCTGAACTGGCACGACAGACAGGTGACTGGCAAACTGTGACGGAACTTGGGGACAAAGCCCGAGTACAGGGATTTGTCCCCGGCGATGCATTGGAGTGGCTTCCCTTTATAGAAGGCTACGTTATAACAGGGAATTATCAGATAGCCAGAGATATTTCTGTTCTGGCATACAAGGACGATTCACGCCCTCGCAAAGGCTTGTGTCATACTTGGAAACGCATCCATACCAATGAAGCAGGACACTCTGAAGCAGAACAATTAGCATCTGACATGCTGGCAAAATTTGAATGCGCGCCTTGAATAAATGGATCTTTTTGGCTATCCGCAGCGTCTTGACGCTTTAAACGGGATGTGCTACCATCCCTCATACTTGAGCGATGAAAGGTTTGAGGAGAAAACTCATGGCTAACCGCAAAACGAGTGTGATCTTATTCTGCCTATTGGTGTTGACTGTGGTTATGGTCTCAGCATGCACACAGCCCTATTCAAGCGTTCCCGCGGAAACACCAACGATAATTTCCACAAATCTATTTGTATCCCCTTTCCCCACTTCTGACAACCCAATGGAGATGATTGGAGAATTTGCTACCAGCACAGCCCTGGCGGAAACTGCTGCTGCTCTAACAGCTGGCACACTACCGGCAACTGAAGAATCGACTACAGAAACACCAGGAACACCGATCACACCTGATGGCAGTGTTACTGAAACACCAGGCGGTTCTGCTGTACCAACGGAGACACCTACACTTGATGGTGATACTACTCCCTCGGCAACCCAGCCACTCCCTACAGTAACAACCAATCGCCCGGCTTCATATACTTTACAAAAAGGTGAATTCCCCTATTGCATTGCACGTCGCTTCAACATTGATCCTGCAGAATTGTTGAACCTAAACGGACTTGCTAGCGGCGATGTTTATTATCCCAATCTGACGCTCAAAATACCGCAATCTGGCGACCCATTTCCGGGCTCGCGTGCGTGGCATTCCCGCCCGGATACATACACAGTTGAATCCGCGGGTAAAACCATCTATGGTGTGGCCTGTTATTATGGTGATGTCGATCCGGCTGCAATCGCACAAGCCAACAACTTGCAATTGACTACTACATTGACGGTCGGTCAACAATTGATAATACCCGGCCCTTAAGAAGGGATTGCTACCTCAACCTATGGCCCAGGCGAAATCCATCGCTTGGGCTCTTCTTCTAATGGGGGTAGACTCGAGTACAATGCATAATTGCGATACCTATTAATGATGTAGGAGAGGGCAATGCCCTTTGAATTGTTCAAATCAGAAATACTAATGAAAGGTCGCGCTTTTACCATTCGCCGAGATCACTTAAAGACGCCTGATGGCCGTGAAACAAAATTTGAGATCATTGAACATGGCGGTTCAGTGGTCATCATTCCAGTGGATGATAACGGAAATGTGCTACTTGTTCGTCAATATCGCCATGCAACCGAAGGGGATTTGCTGGAGCTCCCTGCTGGAACTCTTGACGATGATGAAGACCCAGAAGTATGCGCAGCTCGTGAGATACGTGAGGAAACCGGTATGGCAGCTGGAAAATTAACAAAATTGGGTGACTTCTACCTGGCACCCGGGTATTCAACTGAATTCATGGTTGTTTTCCTTGCTACTGAATTAAGCCACAATCCCCTGGAAGCAGATGCAGACGAGTTTTTGAGTGTAGAATCCATTCCCTTAGCGGAAGTAATTCAAATGGCAGAACGAGGCAAAATTCCAGACGCCAAATCGTTGGCAGCATTATTTATGGCAAAACCGCATTTGGAAAAGTGGTTCTAAATTTGTTCCTGTTTCTTTTGGGAAAGGCTATTTTGATTAATACAAGATTTGTCCGAAATATGACAACTTGCAGAGCTTAACAGGCTTTTAGTAACTAACAATTTCAATTGTGGGGGACTAAACTGGTACAGATAAGTGGTTCACAGCCCTGTTGTGATAAAATTCACGGTTAGAAATTTTTCAGGCTTTATTGCCTGTTCTTTAAAGGAGTATGCAATGGAAAATAAGGTAATCACGATTGATGGTAATGAGGCAACCACGTCAGTTGCACATCGCCTGAACGAAGTCATCGCAATTTATCCAATAACGCCGTCATCTGGCATGGGTGAGTTTGCAGATGACTGGTCTGTAAAAGGCAAGCGTAACCTATGGGATACCATTCCCCTAGTTGTTGAAATGCAATCCGAGGGCGGCGCAGCTGGTGCCGTGCATGGCGCATTACAAACTGGTGCACTAACCACCACCTTTACAGCTTCACAGGGATTGTTGCTGATGATTCCGAATATGTACAAGATTGCAGGGGAATTGACCAGTACGGTCTTCCACGTGGCAGCTCGCTCAATTGCTACCCAGGCGCTCTCGATCTTCGGAGATCATTCTGATGTGATGTCTGTACGCCAAACTGGCTGGGGATTGCTCTCATCCGGCGGCGTCCAAGAAGCGCATGACTTTGCTGCCATAGCCCAGGCTGCGACATTGAAATCGCGTGTGCCGTTCGTTCACTTCTTTGAAGGTTTCCGTACCTCCCATGAAGTGACCAAAATCGTTCAGCTTTCGGATGATGAGCTGCGTGGAATGATCAAAGATGAACTCATCCGCGAGCATCGCGAACGTGGCATGACACCTGACCTGCCAGTTCTGCGCGGAACCGCACAGAACCCGGATGTCTACTTCCAAGGGCGTGAAACGGTCAACCCGTTCTATGTTGCTACCCCAGGCATCGTGCAGGAAGCCATGGATAAGTTCGCCGAAATTACAGGCCGTAAGTATCAAATCTTCCAGTATATCGGAGACCCAGAAGCCGAGTGTGTGGTCGTGTTGATGGGCTCCGGCGGCGAGACGGCTGAAGCTACAGTAAAATACTTAACCGATCAGGGAGAAAAAGTTGGTGCAATCCGTGTGCGCCTGTATCGTCCTTTTGCCAACGAACTGTTCATCAAAGCCTTGCCGAAATCAGTCAAATCCTTAGTGGTACTTGACCGCACCAAGGAACCCGGCGCGGGCGGCGAGCCCCTATATATGGATATAGTCAACGCGCTGGTGGAAACTGGTCGTGCAGACATAAAGGTTATCGGTGGGCGCTATGGTCTGTCATCCAAAGAATTCACACCAGCTATGGTCAAAGCAGTGCTTGATGAATTGACCAAACCTGAACCCAAGAATCATTTTACGATCGGTATTAATGACGACGTCAGCCACACCAGCCTGAAATACGATCCTTCCTTTTCAGTGGAACATAAAGAAACCGTACGTTGTGTCTTCTTCGGCTTGGGTTCAGATGGTACTGTTGGCGCGAACAAAAACTCGATTAAGATTATCGGTGAAGAGACCGAAAACTACGCCCAGGGATACTTCGTGTACGACTCGAAGAAATCCGGGCAGATGACCATTTCACATCTACGCTTTGGCCCCAAGTCTATCGAGGCTCCCTATCTGATTGAAGATAACCAGGCCAACTTTGTGGCCTGCCACCAGTATACTTTCCTTGAACGCTACGACATGCTCAAGTATGCAAAACCGGGTGCGGTCTTCTTGCTAAATAGCCTACATGGCAAAGACGAAATCTGGGGCAAGCTGCCGCGCGAAGTACAAGAAACCATCATAGAAAAGAAGCTCAAATTTTACAATATCAATGGGTATGATGTGGCTGATCAAGCTGGAATGGGACAACGTATAAACACCATTATGCAAACCGCTTTCTTCGCCATCAGCGGTGTGCTGCCACGCGAACAAGCCATTGATGAGATCAAGAACGCCATCAAGAAAACTTATGGGAAACGTGGTGAAGCAGTCGTTCAGAAGAACTACGAAGCTGTCGATAGCACGCTAGCAAATCTGTTCGAGGTCGAAGTGCTGGCGAAGGCCACATCAAAGACCACACGCCGCGCTCCGGTACCGGAAGCAGCTCCGGAGTTCGTCCGAAGCGTGCTGGGAACGATGATTTCACAAAATGGTGACAGCATTCCCGTCAGCGCAATGCCTGTCGACGGCACCTTTCCCACCGCAACAACGCAGTGGGAGAAACGCAACCTGGCGTTGGAAATCCCCGTTTGGGAAGAAGACCTTTGCATCCAGTGCGGTAAGTGCGTATTCGTTTGTCCACACGCTGTCATCCGTCATAAGGTTTACGACGAGAAGCTGCTCGAGAAAGCTCCTGAAACCTTCAAGCACGTTCCTTCCAAATTCCGCGAATTCAAAGACGGTATGGCTTATTCCCTGCAAATAGCGCCCGAAGATTGCACCGGTTGTGAAATGTGTGTAGAAGCCTGCCCAGTGAAAGATAAAAGTCAGATAGGACGCAAAGCCATTAACATGGCTCCGCAGCCACCATTGCGCGAGATTGAAGCTGAAAACTGGGATTTCTTCATGAGCATCCCAGATATCGACAGAACGCAAGTAAACCCCGCCACGATCAAGAACTCTCAACTGCTGAGGCCACTATTTGAGTTCTCCGGCGCCTGTGCCGGATGCGGCGAAACTCCATACGTGAAACTGGTTTCGCAATTGTTCGGCGATCGCACCATCATTGCCAATGCCACAGGCTGCTCCTCCATTTTCGGCGGCAACCTGCCCACCACTCCGTGGGCTCAAGATGAAAACGGACGCGGCCCAACCTGGTCGAACTCACTGTTTGAAGATAACGCCGAATTTGGCCTGGGTATGCGTTTGACGCTCGATAAGCAAGTTGAATTTGCCCGCGAACTGGTCGTGAAATTCAAGAAGGAAATGGGCGATGACCTAGCGAAAAATATTTTAAACGCCGATCAAACCGATGAGGCCGGTATTGCCGCTCAACGTAAGCGCGTGGAACAATTAAAGAAGAAACTGGCAAAATCCAACGACCCACGCGCGAAAGATCTGCTCGGGCTGGCCGACAAACTGGTCAAGAAATCCGTCTGGATCATGGGTGGTGACGGCTGGGCTTATGACATCGGCTACGGTGGTCTTGACCACGTGCTGGCCAGTGGACGCAACGTCAACGTGCTGGTGCTCGATACGGAAGTCTATTCCAACACCGGCGGGCAAGCATCCAAAGCCACGCCACGCGGTGCAGTTGCCAAATTTGCCATGAGTGGTAAGGGTATGCCCAAGAAAGACCTGGGCTTGATCGCAATGGCATATGGCTATGTCTATGTTGCGCGTGTTGCCATGGGATACAACGATCAGCAAACACTCAAAGCCTTCATCGAAGCTGAATCTTACGATGGCCCATCGCTCATCATCGCTTACACACACTGCATCGCGCATGGTTTTGATATGGCCAAAGGGCTTAATCAGCAGAAGCTGGCTGTTACATCCGGTGCTTGGCCGATCTATCGCTATGACCCGCGTGTGGCAGATCAGGGTAAGAACCCACTCACGATTGAATCTAAAGAACCTACAACACCGTTGGAAGATTACGTCTACAACGAAACACGCTATCGCATGCTGCTGCAAAGCGACGAAGCCCGCGCTGAAAAACTTCTCAAAGAGGCCAAGCAGGATATCAAATCCCGCTGGGCTTTCTACCAGCAAATGGCTGCCATGCGCTATAATGGCGAGAGTGAAAAATAGATTATCAAGTGTAGATGACTGGAGAGCAAAAAGTACTCTCCAGTCTTTTTTTTCCGCTCTGGAGGACAAAATGACAGATCTTACTACTA
The DNA here is from genome assembly GCA_964500655.1 of uncultured Anaerolineaceae bacterium. GTDB lineage: Bacteria > Chloroflexota > Anaerolineae > Anaerolineales > Villigracilaceae > JAABUE01. The sequence continues at coordinate 12,397 of CAZCPP010000038.1, forward strand.
CTTATCTTGGTCTGAAATTAAAGAACCCGCTCGTGGCTTCAGCCTCGCCCCTTTCAAAGAAGATTGAAAACGCCCAGAAGCTGGAAGATGCCGGGGTCAGCGCCATTGTGATGTATTCGCTTTTCGAAGAACAGATCATCCATGAAAGCCTTGAGTTGGATCATTATCTAACACGTGGCACCGATTCCTTTGCCGAAGCTCAAACTTATCTACCTGAAATTGGCACCTACAATATGGGACCGGACAAGTACTTGGATCATTTGGCTGCTGTCAAAGCGGCTGTAAAAATCCCGGTCATTGGTAGTTTGAACGGCGTTTCCAGGGGAGGATGGGTGAAATATGCGCGCTTTATGCAAGATGCTGGAGCTGATGCCCTTGAACTGAATATGTACTACCTCCCAGCGGATCCCAATCTGAGTGGGCAGGAACTTGAAGACAACTACGTTGACCTTATCGCAGAAGTAAAAAAGCGTATCGGCATTCCCCTGGCAGTCAAACTCAGCCCGTTTATAACATCATTGCCAAACTTTGCCCGTCGCTTGGTTACCGCCGGTGCTAAGGGGCTGGTACTGTTTAACCGTTTCTACCAACCCGATTTCGATTTAGAAGAGCTAGAAGTCGTTCGCACCTTGGAATTGAGTGATTCCCGCGATTTGCGTCTACCCTTGCGCTGGATTTCAATCCTGTATGGAAAAATTGAGGCCGATCTGGCTTTATCCAGTGGTATCCATACTGGACAAGATGTGCTAAAGGCCATGATGTCAGGTGCAAATGTTGCTACGCTTACTTCCGCCATTCTGCAAGGCGGTTATAATCAAATCCCGGGTATTCTTACTGACCTGCAAAACTGGATGGAATCTCATGAATACAAATCCATCAAACAGATGCAGGGTAGTATGAGCCAACAATCAGTATCAGAACCGGCAGCGTTCGAACGTTCGAATTACATCCAGATACTTAATTCATTTAGAGATCTGCCGTAATTTTTCTTACCGTTAACAAGTAAGTGAAAGCCCTCCGCAAATGCGGAGGGCTAATTAAATAAACTCAGGCGTATGACTTATGAAGATTTTGGCGGAAGTTGATTCTTACGATAACGGAATGTGATACGTCCACGAGATAAATCATAAGGCGACATTTCTACAGACACACGGTCACCCAGCAAGATACGGATGTAATACTTGCGCATCTTACCAGAAAGGTAAGCCAATACTTCATGACCATTTTCCAACTCCACGCGGAATTGGGTTCCAGGCAAAGCCTCGATCACTGTTCCTTCTACTTTAATTTTCTCTTCAGTTTTTGCCATACACGCCTCCAAACAAGTTACTTTCGATCATAGTCACGAGTATACTGCTTGCGCTTCATACGACGTGCGGCTTTCTTCTTTTCCATGCGACGTTGCTCAAGCCTTGAAACAAACCAGCGCTTGCGGCGTACAGTGCTTAACACTCCGCTTTTTACTACTTTTTTGCGGAATCGTCTGAGCAACTGCTCCTGTGACTCACCACTACGTAATTTTACAACTGCCAATTTCTTCACCTCCTTCCTTAGAAGGAAAAAATATGCCAAAAAAAATCCTCGGCGTCTACACAGACTCAGCCGAGAATAACCGTCAACAATGACCGCTAGAATGCTAGAAACGACAAAAAAAACCGCTTCACTCTCCTCTACATCAATATCATGTTAACAGCAGGACAAAAAACGTCCTTTGCCAAGTCTGCGGGCGCTATTATACTACATCGTTCAACGAACCGCAATCAAATGGTGATTTTTCTCACCAATATGAATTTGCTTGTGTCGTTCATTTGAATTGTATAATGGAGCATCTATGAGCAAACAACACCTCGTTATCCTGCAACCATCCGGGCGCCGCGGCCACGTAGACGAAGGTATGAGTCTGCGCGAAGCCGCACGGCAACTGGGCGTGGAGATCGAATCGATCTGCGCCGAGAACGCTACCTGCGGCAAATGTAAAATCGTCATCGAAGACGGGACGTTTGAGCGTTATAACATCACATCCGGACGCGAAAACCTCTCCTCGCCCAGTGCCGAGGAAGTGGATTACTTCCAGAGGCGACAAAAGATGATGAAAGCCAACAACTGGGAAATGGGCCAGGTACGACTTTCGTGCCAGGCAAAGGTTTTGGGCGATGTGTTGGTACATGTACCCGAAGAGAGCCGCGACAACAAGCAGATTGTGCGCAAATCGGCAACAGAGCGGGAGATAGAAATCAAATCCTCCATACGGAAGTATTTCGTTGAGATGGCACCACCCACGCTGGAAGAACCATTCGCTGACTGGGATCGGTTGTCCCAGGGATTAGAAAGATCTATTGCGCTGGTACGGCGTGGCGAAGAGAATCTTCCTACAGCCGGTGACTTGTCTATTGATTATCACTGCCTGCGCGGATTGGGCGATACATTACGCGAAGGTGGTTGGAAAGTGACCGTCACAGTCTGGCAGGATCAGGAAATCATCCGCGTGCAGCCAGGCTATGTCGACAAAAACTACGGCGTTGCAGTGGATATTGGCACAACAACGATTGCGCTGTATTTATGCGATTTAGCCACAGGTGAAGTTCTGGCAACCGAATCGGAGATGAATCCGCAAATTGTGTATGGCGAGGATGTGATGTCACGTATTCAGTATGCGATTTCGGAACCAGATGGGCTGGGAAAACTGCATAAGGCGGTGATCGGTACGTTGAACAAGTTGCTGAAGCAGGCAGTTAAAATAACCAATAACGCCCGCAAAGATAACGCTAGTTTCGATACGACGGCAGTCGAGTCCCGTGAAGCGGAGTATCGAGACCCGCCGCCTACACAACCAGCGGTGATAAATCCGAAAGATGTTCTCGAAATCGTCTTCGTCGGTAATACGACCATGCACCATTTGCTGCTCAATTTGCCGCCGAATCATTTGGGACGCGCACCGTATGTGCCAACCATTCACAAAGCAATTGATGTTAAGGCGCGTGAGTTGGGTTTGCAGATCAACCCATCTGGTAACGTGCATGTGCTGCCAACCATAGCCAGCTTCATCGGCGCGGATACCAGCGGTATGCTGATCGCCGAGGAGCCGCACAAACAGGATGAGAACTGGCTGCTGATCGACGTGGGTACCAATGCCGAATTGGTGTTGGGAAATTCTAAGGGACTGATTTGCACCTCCACGCCCACAGGACCTGCGCTGGAAGGCGGGCACATTGAGTATGGGATGCGGGCTGCACCGGGTGCGATCGAACGTGTCGAAATCGACAATGAGACGTTGGAAGCACGCTATCGAATCATCGGCGAGGATGAATGGAATGTCGGAAAGGCTAAAGGGATCTGTGGCTCGGCCATTATCGATGCGGTGGCGGAAATGTTCCGGGCAGGGATCGTCGATTCTCGTGGCAGATTCAGGCCTGAGAATGATATGAAGCGTGTGCGTGAGGGTGAAAATGGCCCGGAATACGTAGTGGCCTGGGCAGAGGAAACGTCCATCGGAAGAGATATCCCGATATCCTTAAAAGACATCCGACAGATCCAACTGGCGAAGGGGGCGCTGTATGTGGCGGCGCGCACGCTGTTGAAGCAGGCCAGGCTGGAGCGGCCCGACAAGCTTATTTTGGCTGGCGGATTTGGCAGTTACATCGACAAGACCAAGGCAATGATCATCGGGCTGATCCCCGATCTGCCGCTGGAGGATGTGTATGCGGTGGGCAACGCGGCGGGTGATGGGGCGCGCATTGCACTGTTGAACGTGGAGAAACGCCGCGAGGCGGGGGAGGTGGCGCGCACGGTGCGTCGCTATGAACTGCCCACCGACCCGGAGTTTCAGAACCAGTTCATGCTGGCGATGAACTTCCCGCACATGAGCGACCCGTTCCCGCATATTGAGGATTTGATTCCCCATCGGGAGGTTGATCCGATGGCGAAGAAGTTGGCGAAAAAGAATTAACCGCAACACCTGCCCTGCCGTCTCGCACCGGCGTGCTCTCGGCACGAACGATGACGGGCGGTGCCAGGGAGAGCACGAAGAACGTGAAGGTTTTAAAGTTTTTCTTTGCGAACTTTGCGTGCTTCGCGGTTCAAAAAATACCCTCACCCCTGCCCTCTCCCTAAAATGGAGAGGGGGAAAGAGTTGAACGATGAACAAATTTCTGCAAAAACTGAACGCTGGCAAGATCATGGTCGCGGACGGAGCGACCGGCACCAACCTGCAAGAAATGGGCATCAAGGCCGGCACACCGCCCGAAGACCTAGTGATGGACGACCCCGATACCATCCTGAAACTGGCGACCGCTTTCGTGGAGGCCGGTTCAGACATCATCCTGACCTGCACCTTCGGTGGGACTCGTCTGCGGATGGCTGAATCAAAGTATGGGGAGCGTGCCCCGGAAGTGAACGTGCGCGCGGTGGAACTGGCCCTAGAAGCGGCGTCAAAAGGTGAAAACGTCCTGGTGGCCGGTTCGATGGGCCCCACCGGCGCCTTGATGAAACCCTTTGGCCCGCTGACGCCCGAAGAAGTGTTCACGACGTATGCCGAGCAAGCCAAAGCGCTGGCCAATGGCGGCGTGGACCTGCTGCTGATCGAAACCATGTTCGCCTTTGACGAAACGGACGCGGCCTTTGAAGGCGCGCGTTCCGCCACCAACTTGCCGATCGTGGTCTCGTTCTCTTACGACCGTGGTGTGGCAACAATGATGGGTGTTAAGCCGAAGGACGTGATTAAAAAATATCAGGAAAAAGGCGCGGCGTTAGTGGGCGCCAACTGCGGCACCACGCTGGAAAACATGGAAAAGATCATCACGGAATACGCCGAAACCGCGCCGGGCTTCCCGCTGTGGGCCAAGCCTAATGCGGGCCTGCCACGCATGGACGTGGAAACCGACACTGCGGTTTACGACGTCGCGCCAGAAGAGATAGGTGAGTTTGCAAAGAAATATGTGGCAACAGGCGCGCGCGTGCTGGGCGGCTGCTGCGGCTCCACACCCGAGCATGTGGCCGGGATTGTGAAAGCGGTGAAGGGCTAACCCGAAGGGCGCAAAATAAAACTTGTTTATAGTATCACAATATGATATCATATCATCGTGGATAACAAACATCGCAAAACCCTGGAAACCATATTCGAGAAGCCTGTACGCGCAAACATTGTCTGGCGAGATATTGAGTCTCTGTTTGCTGCACTGGGATCTGAGATTTCCGAAGGAAGCGGTTCCAGAGTGCGCGTGGCGCTCAACGAGGTGCGCGCCGTCTTTCACCGACCACATCCACGCAAGGAAGCCAGCAAAGCGATGGTAAAGTCTGTGCGCCGCTTTTTGGAAGAAGCAGGAGTTCAACCATGATGGAATATAAAAGATATATCGGTAAAGTTGAGTTCGATAGTGAGGCGGGGGTGTTTCATGGCGAAGTGATCAACATTCGCGATGTGGTCACTTTCGAAGGCAGTTCTGTAGATGAATTGATCCGCGCGTTCCAGGATTCTGTGGACGACTATCTGGAATTCTGCAAGGAACGGGACGAAAATCCCGAAAAGCCTTTTTCAGGCAAATTTGTGGTGCGGCTCTCGCCTGAATTACACCGTAAATTATCCATCAGGGCCAGTTTAGCAGACAAAAGCTTGAACAGCCTGGTCACCGAGGTATTGGAAGAGACTGTGGAAGTAATGTAGTACTTTTCCGAAAACAGGTTTTCCATATCGAGATGAGATTGCCAAAGCGCCCCATAAGGGTACGACACCTACGGCGTCTCGCGCGCGTAGTGGGCGGCTGTTGAGGGTCCACGCCCGAACATGTGGCCGGGATTGTGAAGGCGATTAAGACTTGATATTGAAAGCGAGAACGCAATAAGGAGGTAACAGATGAGCACTCAAAATTTTAATGACATCTTACCAGATGCAGTCATGATGTCAGACTGGGCTGTCGATGAAAATAGCATTGGCAATTCAGTTGAATCGATTGTATATGAAATACTGCTGCTTTCTTTATTGTATGACAATATCCTAATCAGGACTTTGCCCGTTTAGGTTGAATAACAGGCTGAATCGACAAGGGAAAA
>CAZCPP010000039.1:0-18398 GCA_964500655.1 uncultured Anaerolineaceae bacterium
TTGTCCATACACCTATCTTAATCGCTTTCAATCGAAAATGCGTAACTACAGTTAGGTAAATTCCAAATGGAGAGTATTTGACACGCCATCTCGCCGGCCTCTACCAGACCGCAAAGGAAGCCCTGGATATGAGGGACTATGGGTTCGCTAAAGATTTACTTCAGCAAATTCTCGTAGTTGACCAAGACTACAAAGATGCTGCGCAACTATTATCGCAAGTTGTCAAAAAAAAGCTCGAATGGCTTATGTTTCAGCTATGTTCAACATTCTCTTGAATCTATTCCACAATATCCACCCAGATGCTGATCCTTATAAGATGAGTATCGCTGAATTCTCACTTTGAATTAGCACCATTGGTTGATAATCTCTGCATCACTTGATTTTACATTTAGCATCTAACCCAACGTCGCAACTTGACTCTGAATTAATAAGTTATCTTACTTTAATAAATCTGCCACTGCGCCCGCCATCAAGGCAGCGGCATGGGATAGGGCGTTCTCATCAAAATCAAATTTGGGGTGGTGATGACCGTAATTCAACCCCTTTTCATCATTGGCTGAACCTACAAAAAAGAAGCACCCTGGTACTTTTTCGAGCGTGAAAGCAATGTCCTCGGCTCCCATCGTCAGGTAGCCGGAGGTATCTATCTCGGCTTTTGGTAAGGTTAGGCGGGCACTTTCCTGTACACGCTGGGCGATCTCGTCCGCGTTGATTAATGCCGGAGTCAGGCGTTTGACGTTCACTTCAGTTGAGCAACCCATGGCCTCGGCCACACCATGCACGATCTCCTCGAAGCGTTGCAGTACCTTCTCGCGCACTGAAAGATCGAAAGTGCGGATAGTTCCTTCCATTTTCGCTTCAGGCGGTATGACGTTGAATGTCTCCCCAGCGTGGATCATGGTCACACTCACTACGGCTGATTGCAGTGGAGCTACATTACGGGCTGTGATGCTTTGCAAGGCGGTCACAATTTGACTGGCAGCCAAAACGGGATCAATGGCATGATGTGGAATCGCAGCATGCCCACCCTTCCCTATTACCGTTATTTTCAACTCCTCCGCGCCCGCCATCACGGGTCCACTGGCGATGCCCACCCAGCCGAGCGGTTTCTCATTCCATAGGTGCAGGGCTAAAGCCAGGTCTGGTTTGGGACCCTCCAACACTCCCTCACGGATCATCATCTCATTACCGCCGATCTCCTCGCCACAGGTGCCTTCTTCGGCCGGTTGAAATATAAACTTGACTCTGCCGGCTAATTCATCCCGCTGTGCATGGAGCATTTTTGCAACAGTCAAACCAATTGCAGTATGGCCATCGTGCCCACAGGCGTGCATTGTACCGGGATTAGTCGAAGCGTAGGAGGCGCCTGTCTCCTCAGAAACAGGTAGGGCGTCCATATCGAAGCGCACCAAAACGGTTGGGCCGGGCTTCGCTCCCTCGAGTAACGCGACTACGCCTGTCTTAGCAATACCGGTTGAAACTTCTAAATTAAGGGAAATAAGTTCCTTGGCGACAATCCCAGCTGTACGGATTTCATGAAATCCCAATTCCGGGTGCATGTGGAAATCACGCCGCATTGACTGCGTGTATTCAAAAAGCTCTATTGCTTCTTTGAGGAAGTTGGGCATGGATTCTCCTAGTATCCAATCAAAAGTTATTCTAATAATATTTGATTACGCGGAATTTCTCTTCAAAGCGTGGATTATCATCCGTGCTGTCTTCAGTACGTCGGGAACGCATGCGCTTTTCGAACTTGGTCTCTTCCCCAATCTGGCTTTTATGCTCTTTCAATGCACTGAGTTTAATCGGCCAGGTATCGGTGATATCCAGCGTGACATTAGGCTGATTGGTCAGAGAAGTCCACACCTCACGTGGCATATGGGGTGAATAACCTTCCTTGAGCAACTCAGGGAAAAACAGTTCATTGCCGGCGGCAGGAAATACAGCGTCGAGCACCACCTGACCGGCTGCGCGATGATCGGGATGGTTTATGCCATAGGTAGCGAATAAATTCTGGGGATCGCAAGTAACGAGGATGTCGGGTTTTAGTTTGCGAATGATGCGTACCACCTCACGTCGCAGCTCCAGGTCTGGGATCAGCGTGCCGTCCTCTCGATCTAGAAAGTGAACCGCTTCAGCGCCAATTATGGCGGCTGCGGCCAGCTCCTCTTTGTGGCGTAGTTCACACAATTCGGCTTCAGAGATGTCCTTATTATGGTCGTTACGGCCTTTGTCGCCGCAGGTCAACAGATAATATTGAATTGAGTGCCCCGCTTTCACCCAGCGAGCCAGAGTCCCGCCGCAAAAAAATTCCGGGTCATCCGGATGTGCCAGGATGACCAGGATTTTTTGTGGATCTTTCCAGTTGCCAGGTTGTTCTTCAGGAGCCATTTTTCTTGTTCTTGCCGCAAATACATTCGCCGCCTTCGTGTTTATCACAGGGTGCTTCGGCTTTTCGGCGCAGGGATTCCAATTCGTCCCAGGGTTCGATATCGTCCCGGTGAAAGGTTTGGCGGTTGGGGCGGCCTCCCTCTCCATCAAACTTGACCGTCACCATCCCCGAAAGGGGGGCAATGTCGATAACTGTGCCTTCGCCGTTGGGTGTTACCACCCGTTTTTTCCGCTTGGGGAGATTTTTGCGAGCTGCTACGTATTGTTCGAATTCGTATAGCAAGCAACAACGTAGTCGGCCGCACATGCCGGTGATTTCTGATGGAGTCAGGGAGATACCTTGTTCTTTGGCCATCTTGATCGAGATAGGGCTGAAGTCGGTCAGGAATTTTGAACAGCAACGAGCCTCAAGTCCACAGGCGCCCATTCCCCCGATAATCTTGGCCACATCGCGTGGGCCGATCTGACGCATATCAATTTGTGACTTGGAGAATTTACGACGCATATCCTTCTTCAGGGATTTAAGATCGACCTTTTCATCGCTCTCAGTGCTAAATAGGAATGAAAGCCGGGCGCCATCGAAATTGAATTCTGCAGCCACGATTTTTGCCCCACTCAATTTAAGTTCAGCTGCCCGTGCCCGGCATTCGATTAGAGCCTTGGTTTGTTTGGCCTGCCAGCTTTCTCGCAACAGTAGGTCGCGGGGGGTAGCGCGACGTTCTACTGGTTTCCATCCCCCATTTGGCGGCGAGGGCGGCTTATCAATGAGTTGAATCACCTCACCTAAGTGCTTGCCGCGGGCAGTGACCACAATTACATGCTCGCCAACTTTAATATCTCTCAGCTTACTACTGTCAAAATGATAGGTTTTCCCGATGGGATTGAAACGTATACCAACAATAAAGGGTTGCATGCGCCGAATTATACCGTAACTGAAAAGGCGTTTATGGGTCCGGTATTTACTTTGGGAACATATACCGATGGTGATTCGTCAATTAAGTAAGTCACTAAAAATGTTTGTAAGCAAATTTTGAAAGGAGAACCGATGTTATTCAAAAAGCATACTGAAGGTGGGAACATCGCCTATCGTTCAGTCCAAACTTTACCTATTTCGAAAAATAAGGAGAAGAAGATGAGCACAAAACGTATTGCTCTGTTAATGGGTCTAGCGGCTATATTGCTAGTAACCAATGCATGCGGACCTTCTGCCGTGCGTGAAACTCCCGTTTATCCGGATGAACCGGGTGAACCATTTGCACTTCCTGCACCAGCAGAACCCTCGGAACCAGCATTGCCGTCAGCGCCAGATTATGAACCAGCCGAACCTGCCGATTCTCCCGGGCGTTCGCAACCAGCGCAAGAATACTCAGCTCCTGCGCTTGGCGGCCCAACTATCTCAGACTCTGATTCATATGCACCCTCTGGAACAGCCCAAAAATCTGAAGGTGAGGAGCCTCATGACATGTTCTTCGAAGACTATGGCGTCAATCCCTCGGTGCATACCGAAGACGATAACTTATCCACCTTTGCGTTGGACGTTGATACCGGTTCCTACACCATCATGCGCAACTATTTATCCGAAGGAAACTTACCGCCCGAAGATTCTGTACGTGTAGAGGAATACATCAATTACTTCGAGCAGGGTTACCCTCTCCCATCGGCGCACCAGGCTTTTGGAATTTACATCGATGGCGCACCTTCGCCCTTTACCCAAACTGAGCGCTACGATATGATGCGTGTAGGCATCCAGGGGTATGAGGTACCGGATTCAGAGCGCAAGGACCTTTCGTTGACCTTCGTAATCGATGTCTCAGGTTCAATGGATATGGACAACCGTTTGGAACTGGTGAAACGTTCACTTGAATTACTAGTTGAACGCCTGGGTAGGCGTGACCAGGTCAGCATTGTGGTTTACGGTACCGATGCCCGCGTTGTTCTTGAACCGACATCTGGTTCAAAAAGTGGGCGCATCCTTCGCGCTATCAACAGACTGCAACCTGAGGGTGTCACTAATGCCGAAGCCGGAATTCGCCTGGGATACAAAATGGCAATGCGCGCCTACAACCCGGACGGTGAAAACCGCGTTGTTCTGTGCTCAGATGGCGTTGCCAACATGGGACAAACCGAATGGGATGAAATACTGCGCGAAGTACGCGGATACGTCGAAGAAGGTGTCTTCATGACTTCCATCGGGTTTGGTATGGACAATTACAACGATGTGCTCATGGAACAGCTGGCCGATAACGGCAACGGTTTCTATGCCTATGTAGATGATATGGACGAAGCCGAGCGCCTGTTCATTGATGACCTAACTAGTACCCTACAAACGATTGCAATGGAGGCCAAAGTCCAGGTGGACTTTAACCCGGAAGTTGTTTCCCGTTATCGCTTGGTTGGCTATGAAAATCGTGATGTGGCTGATGAAGATTTTCGCGACAACTCTGTGGATGCCGGGGAAATAGGTGCTGGGCACACCGTCACAGCCCTGTACGAAGTCAAGCTGTATCCGCGGGCCAGAGGGCGCATTGCGACTGCCTACTTGCGCTGGGAAGATCCGGATTCGCGTGAAGTGGTTGAAATGTCAAAAGACTTCGATACTTACCAGATGTCCGATAGTTTCCACCAGGCTGATCCTTATTTCCAGTGGACTGTGATTGTAGCTGAATATGCTGAAATCCTGCGCGATAGTTATTGGGCCGATGAAGGTAGCCTAGAAGAAGTCTACAGGGAAGCCCAATGGGTCAGCGAATACCTGCACCGCGATGAATATGTGAGCGAGTTTGTCAGTCTCGTAAAGCAAGCCAAACGACTGGTTTATTAGATTTCTTGCGTAATTTCTCACGTCGCGAACCCTGCAGATTAATTGTTGCGTGATGCCTTTCAAATAAAATAAAGTGGCTTTCATCTTTTGTGATGAAAGCCACTTGACACATAAGTTTTTGCATCTATTCCACAATATCAATTGGAAGCGCGTTTTCCTTACCAAGCGCGGCTACACTCACTTTTGCTGCAATCTCTTTTGAGATATCAGTCAGCGCTATGGCGGCCGCTGATTTGGGTTTGCTCACCAAAATGGGTTTACCATTATCGCTGCCAATCCGCACTTCTGGATCCATTGGCACTTTGCCCAGGAAAGGTACGTCCATGTTATCTGCCATTTGTTCACCACCTCCTGAACCAAAGACGTCCATACGTGTGCCGTCGGGTAGATCCAGGTAAGACATGTTCTCAATTATGCCCAAGATGGGCACTTCCAATTGACGGAACATATTCAATCCGCGCACTGCATCTTCTGTCGAAACAAGCTGTGGTAGCGTCACGATGACCGCGCCGCTCAGTGGCAAAGCCTGTGCCAGGGAAAGCGGGGCATCGCCAGTGCCGGGGGGTAAGTCTACGATCAGGTAATCCAGTTCACCCCACTCCACATCGCTCAAAAATTGACGGATGGCCGAGTTTAGCATTGGTCCACGCCAGATGAGCGGTTGTCCCGGTTTGACCAACAATCCCATCGAGATCATCTTGATATCGTAAGCCTTGGCAGGGATGAGCCTCTCATTTTGTGGAGGCGGTAGATTTTCCACACCTAGCATGGTGGGAATATTTGGGCCGTAAATATCGGCGTCCATCAGGCCGACACGCGCACCGCTTTTGGCCAATGCAATGGCGAGGTTGACCGAAATAGTGCTCTTGCCGACGCCGCCTTTACCAGAACCGATGGCAATGGCATTACGGATGGGCATGTTAACCAATCCGCGCATGCGGCCGTCGTTGGGAACATCGGAGTCAAGTTTAATCTCAACGCTCTTCACGCCCTTAACGGACATCACAGCCTGCTCTGCCTCTTTCTGAATCTGTCCCTTTAAGGGACAGGCGGGCGTTGTCAGCATAATGCTGAAGGACACTACCCCGCCCTCGACTTTAAGATCGCGGATCATGCTCAGGGTGACCAGGTCTTTGTGCAATTCAGGGTCATTTACTTTTCCAAGCGCCGCAAGTACTTGTTCTTTTGTTGGTTTGTCTGTCATGGTTTTATTCTACCTATCAATCGTGATTGCGATTTAGTCTTATTCTTTTTTAGCTGCTGCAGCTGCTTTGGCTGCTTTGGCTTCTTCTTTTAGCCGACGGGCTTTGTCTTCGCGAGCAGCATTCTCAGGGCGGATGCTTGCGTAATATGTAGCTGGTTTTAGCAATTTGTCCATATTGTAAACGCTGCGCCTGTAGGACGCTATCTCGTAATCATGATCCATCTTGATGGCGTCGAATGGGCAATACTCGGCGCAAAAACCGCAATTCATGCAGATATCGGCGTCGATGTAAAATTCAGCTGGTTGCGGGATAGGTTTGCCAGTCTTGGGATCATTTGTCCGGACGATCCAGATGCACTGCGGCGGGCAGACCTTCGAGCAGATCCCACAAGAAGTACAGCGGATAGCTTTTTCGCCATCTTCGGCTTCGTCATAGACCAAGAAGGGAATATAGCGAAACTCTTCAGGTGTCGGCAGTTTTTCTTCGGGATATTGAATCGTGAAGATACCTCGTGTACCTTTACTGGAGCGGCGGGCGATACCCTCGGGTGTGTAATATCGCTTCTCCCCGCCAGTAAATCTGCGGAAGAACCAGACCGTATCTTCCCAATACGTGTTCCAGAAATGTTTAGCCGTTACGCTCAGACCTTTTAGAATACCTTTTCCATACATGTTTTCTGCTCCCTGTTCTACCTGTCAAGTTCGCCGAGCACGATGTCAATCGCGCCCAGGATTGCGACGAAGTCTGCAACCTTGTTGCCCACGCACATCATTTCAAGCGCGGTCAGGTTGATGAAGGATGGGGCGCGGACGTGATAGCGCCACGGGTTCGGTTTCCCATTTGAGATAACGTAGAAACCAAGCTCACCTTTTGGAGCCTCGATGCGTCCGTAAGCCTCGCCTGCCGGGACACGCACCTGGTAGACAGGCTTGCCGGGCAGCACAGATCCTTCAGGGATGCTCTTAATGGCCTGCTCAAGGATGCGCAAGCTCTGGCGCATTTCCTCGATCCGGACCGCATAGCGCGCGTACATATCACTTTCGGGGCGTGAGACCACGTCAAAGTCAAATTGATCGTAAATGCCGTAAGGATCGGCGCGGCGAATATCATATGGTACGCCTGAAGCACGCAGGACCGGGCCGGTGGCTGAAGTGGCAATGGCGTCGTCGGCGCTCAAATACCCAATGCCTTTCAAGCGTGAAACCAGTATTTCGTTCTCGCTCAACAGGCGTTCGAATTCTTCGATCTTGCCAGGTAAGCGGTCGTAGACCAGGCCCTTGATCTTCTCGAAGGCCTCAGCAGGCACATCACGCACGACCCCGCCGAAGCGGTGGTAATTGCACATCATGCGGGAGCCTGAAGCGGCTTCGAATATATCCAGGATCAGTTCGCGTTCTTCGAAAGCGTACAAGGCCGGGGTGAAGTAGGTGCCCAGGTCATTCAACATCATGCCGATCCAGATCAGGTGATTCTGGATGCGGGTGAGTTCGGCCATGATGACGCGGATAAATTCAGCACGTTCAGTCACTTCGATGCCCATCAGCTTTTCGACGGCCAGAGCATAACCCCAGTTGTTGGACATAGAGTTGAAGTAGTCCAGACGGTCGGTGTAGGGCATGTTTTGCAGGAAGGTGTTGCGCTCGCCGATCTTCTCATGGTTTCGGTGCAGGTAACCCATGACAGGCTTAAGGCTGGTGACGGTTTCACCATCCAGGACGACCACTGCGCGAAATACACCATGCGTGGATGGGTGCTGCGGACCCATGTTAACGATGATCTGGTCTGTTTCCAGGCCTTCTTCATCAGGTATGGTGGCTTTTTTCAAAGAAGCGTAAAGAGCTTCTTCGGGGTCAGTAGGCGTCCATGTTTCAGGGTTGAATTTCTGAGGAAATTTCAGGTTAGCGCCGTAGGGATTCTTCTCTTCGGCGTGAACATGATCCCCCTCTGGCCAGCGGCTTTTGAAAGGTTTGGTATCTTGTTCGTAAAATGCCTCCTGCCAATCTTTACGCATTGGGTGGCCTTCGAAGCCTTCCCAGGTCAGGATGCGGCGCAGGTCGGGATGCCCGGTGAACTTGATGCCGTACAGGTCCCAAATCTCGCGTTCCTGAAAGTCTGCGCCAGGCCAAATGCCAATCACAGAGGGGATCTCCATTGGGTCAACGCGCGGGATCTGCACCTTGAAGAATATGCCGGGGCCGCCAGTGGTCTTATAGACCTGATAAACCACTTCCATCTTTTCATCGGGCAGGTAGTCCACACCGGTGACAGAGGAGAGCATATCGTAGCCCATTTCGTTGCGCAGAAATGTGGCAACTTCGATCAGGCTGTTTTTTTCGACAATCCAGCCAGAATAGTTTTCGCGCTCGTCTGGGAGGAGGCCGGAGAATTTTGCAGCTAGGTCGAGGGTTTCAGTTTTCGTTGGGGTTGCCATGACGTTCTCCTATGCCTCTTCTGCCTGCGGCCTGGCGGCGACCTTTTTAATCTCTGATGTGCGACGGAGATCGATCAAATCTGGACCTAGCAGCGGCACCGGGACTTCAACCGAGTCCGGGCCCTTGCGGTACCAGCGCACCTGCTTGATGGACTGTTTGTCGATCTTTTCTTGCAGTTTGATCAAGCCGTGGATGAGGGCTTGCGGGGTGGGCGGACAGCCGGGAATATAGACATCAACGGGTAAAAATTTATCAATTCCGGCTACCACGTTGTAGCCTTCCTTAAAAGGCCCACCGCCAGAGGCGCAAGCGCCCATAGCGACAACATATTTGGGTTCTGGCATCTGATTGTACAGACGCACGACCAGCGGCGCCATTTTTTTTGTAACCGTGCCGGAAACCAGCATCATATCGGATTGGCGCGGAGTAGGGCGCATGACTTCCATACCGAAACGAGCCATGTCGTATCGGGAAGCCAGCGCGGCGATCATTTCGATGGCGCAACAGGCCAGGCCGAACATCATTGGCCAGACCGACGAGCGCCGTCCCCAGTTATACAATCGGTCGAGCGTTGTAATTTTTACTGAATCGTTTAGCTCATCCGGGATGTCGTAACCGGGAGAATTGAGATCATTATCACTCATGAAGTATCTCCTCGTACCAGTCTTGGTATATCGCTGACAGGATCTCATCGTTGGCCAGCGCCGGGTCGTCTTCGAACTCTTGCAAAGCAAGTGTCCATTCCTGGATGGTGCCCAGGGTGACGATTTCTATATCGATGCCAGGGTGCGCCCGTTTGAGTGCGAGCGCTATCGCGTAGGTTGATTCCCATGTCAGCGGTTCGGACATATAACCCTGGCATTATAGCGTCTCGGATTGGTGGGGTCAATTGATTTACGCAAAAATATATTTGCAAAAATGAATTTATGAGTATAATCATGTGATCATTATGACATTGGAGCAGTAATACCACCGACAACGCGTCGGAAAATTTTGGATTATCTAAAACGCAATCAAACTGCATCATCCCGTGAAATTGCACGTGCTTTGCAGATGACGCCCGCAAATGCGCGTCATCATCTTGGCATTCTTAATGCAGACGGGCGGGTCGAGTTTGTCAGTCGGCGACAGGTGGGCAAGGGACGCCCTGAGAAGGTATATCGCCTGGCGGGCACACTGGCTGGCGATAACCTTTCAGCTCTGGCGGATGCGCTTCTCGCGGAAGCAGGCGCAAATATCGAGATGGAAGCATTAGGGAAGCGCATTGCAGGAGAAAATTTGAACAATCAACCATTAATGCGCAAGCTGTCCTCTGTTGTTGAGCGTTTGAATGAGATGCACTATCAAGCTCGTTGGGAAGCAGGTGCTGAGGGACCGCGAATCGTGTTTGGTCATTGTCCGTATATAAAAATCATCGACTCACACCCGAAACTTTGCCAGATGGATTCTGCTCTACTATCCGAAATGCTGAGCGAGACTGTATTGCAGACAGCCAAATTTGAAATCGGTGCAGGGGAAAGACCGTTTTGTGCATTTGTTTTGCAAACTGGTTAAATCCATAAACTATGAAAAACCTACGAGAGGATGTTGATGAGAGCTGGAATTATTGAAACTAACAAATCAATGTGATTGGATTCCAATAATTGTTTAAAGTTCCCTTAGTAAATTCTTCCAAATTATTCCACTGTTGAATGTCAAAATGGATCTCTGCGATTGCAGCTGTAGGCATGTTTAGATTTATCCTGCAGCTAATTTCCAAAATATTGCTGATTCCTGGATTATGCCCAACCAGCATTACGAATTCGATTTCATCCGGCAAATTTATTAAATGCTCTAGACACATAGCTGGTTTGGCGTTGTAGAGTTGCTTAGAATATTCGATTTCTATATTATTGTTTAGGAATTCATGTACTCCAAGCGCAGTTTCTCTGGCTCGAGCAGCTGTTGAGCTGATGATCTTGTTTGGAACAAAGCCACCAGCTGCCAGCAAGGTTCCCATCTTCTTGGCCGCCAATTTCCCTTGCTGAGTCAGTGGTCTGTCGTGATCATGCAGAGCTGGATTGCCTAATATTGCTTCTGCATGGCGCATCAATAATATTTTTTTCATGTAGAAGTTCTATGGCTGATACTTTTTACAAGGTTCAAGG
This sequence comes from uncultured Anaerolineaceae bacterium, assembly GCA_964500655.1. Lineage (GTDB taxonomy): Bacteria > Chloroflexota > Anaerolineae > Anaerolineales > Villigracilaceae > JAABUE01. The sequence continues at coordinate 10,997 of CAZCPP010000039.1, forward strand.
GTGAGATTACGTGTATAAATATGAGTTCGACCAATGATTTCTTGTTCAGCATTTTCGGCAACAAATTGGTAGTGCACATAAGCTTTGCTAAAGTTGTGGCGATCGGGGATGTTGTTAGCACGTAAAGTGTAAATAAAGAATCCAGCACCATCATTGGTAGTGACAGTGCCAGTCCAGTTGGTGGTTTTGCCAGATTTTTTGGCTGTTTCTAGCCGATAGAATAGATATACCTTGCGAACGTCTTCCGCATGCTTTACTCTGACAACCATCTTCGTGTATCTAGGTTTACAAATGCCATAATAGATTCTCCCCTCTGATAACTCTATGGATGCAAACCCCCCCGTTGGCTCATTGGGGGTTGGAGAAAGTGCAGCCATAGTTGCAGCAATTGGATTTACCAAGACAACAGGAGTATAGGTGGCAAAGGCACTGATCGGTGTGGAAGTGTTACGAGGTGTGGGTGTGGAACTGACTGTGGGAGTGATGGTTCTGGAAGGCGTCTGGGTCGGAGTAAAGCTGGGAGTTGCCGTAGAAGTAGACTTTTCACCTGCCGGACCTGGTAGATTTTCCAGAGCCGAGCAAGCTTGTAAGAGAAGTAAAACAATCAGGGCAAAGACTAGCTTGCGCATAATAACCTCGATAGGGGTTAGTTCAATTATAACCTCCTGGAAAATTATCGAATGATGTGATAATTGTGGATGTACAAGGAACGCAAGCGCTCATATGGATGTATTCGTTGCATTCCAAAGGAAATTTTATGCCTATATGTACTTTTTCAGACCTGAGTATGTATTATGAATTGAACGGAAACGGCCATCCTCTTATACTGATCCATGGATTAGGCTCCAGCAGCCGCGATTGGGAGAAACAAGTTGAAGCATTTTCAAAATCATCCAAGGTCATCACACTTGACCTACGAGGGCATGGCCGATCAAGTAAACCGCCAGGTCCTTACAACATAACTATGTTTGCCGAAGATACAGCTGATCTAATCCGCGCCTTGGGAGTCTCTCCGGTTCATATTGTTGGTATCTCTATGGGGGGGATGGTTGCATTTGAGTTGGCTATAAATAATCCTCAATTGATACGCAGCCTTGTGATTGTAAACAGTTACCCCGAAATGCGCGTTGAGACATTAAAGGAGCATATCCAGGTTTGGCGGCGATTCTTTTTCCTGGAAATTTTTGGCATGCGAGGTACGGGTATGATCCTCAGCAGACATTTATTTCCTTTCCCTGAACAAGCTGAATTAAGCAAGGTATTTGTACAACGTTGGGCGGAAAATGATAAACGAGCTTATCGAGAATCACTGCGAGCAATAATCAATTGGGATGTTGAAGCATATCTTGGCGAAATCCGTTGCCCCGTGTTGGTGGTGGCGTCCGATCGAGATTATATGCCTTTGGAAGAGAAGGGAGAATATACATCGAAAATCCCCAATGCGAAAATGGTAGTCATTGAAAATTCACGTCACGCGGTTACGGCTGAACGACCGAACCAATTTAATGCCGTTGTGGGTAAGTTCCTTGAAAATATGTTTTAGATAAAAAACCTTATCAAAAGGAAATTATTGGATAATCACAATAATATTCTGGTATAAACATAAAAAGAATAAAATTTCAAAGACATAGATCTATATTGTTATCAATCTTGGAGGTGATATGAAACGCTCAATTCCATTTGGCTTGATATTGATTATTGTGTCTTTAGCTTGTGGTCTACCATTTTTATCTCCACAACCTACTGAAGAACCAGTGTTCGAAACACCAACTAGTAGACCTGTAGCCACCCCGACGGATAAGGGTATTGTACATGTGACGCAACCAAATGAATTGCCCGCTGAGAGGATTAATAATGCAGGCGACCACGATTCATCCACAACAGCAAAAAATAAACATGCACCAGGGGGGATCGTTTCACGTTTGGGAAGTATGAACGCCCATTCATAGCAGATACCATGGATGAATATTATCCTCACCTGGATATCATAGATACATTTGTGTATCAGGATGATGAATGGGTGTATGGGGTGATGGTTCTTAAGGACGGAGATTCAAGCGGATTGTTGGGAGGCAAATATGGGATTGAATTTGACCTGGATCTAGATGGAAAAGGAGATTGGTTGGTTCTTGTAACGCAGCCAATATTAACAGAATGGACGACGAAGGGTGTGCAAGTCTATCACGACGCTAATCAAAATGTTGGCGGATCAAAGGCGATGAACTCAGATTACGGATCAGATAGTGATGGCTTTGAAGAACTGGTATTTGATGCCGGTATTGGGGACGATCCTGATCTTGCCTGGGTGCGGGTTTACCCCAGTGACGTGCTCTCGCTTGAAATTGCGATCAAACGCTCAGCTTTCGAACATGATGACAGGTATATGTTAAATATGTGGGCGGGAACTTCTGATCTTGATCCCGCGCTGTTCGATTTCAACGATTTCCTGACCCATGAGCAGGCAGGCGCAGCGGATCCCGGATTCGAAATATTTTATCCAATCAAGGAATTATCTGAACTCGATAAATCTTGTAAAATGGTAGTTGGTTTCGATCCGATAGGGAACGAGCCAGGGTTATGTGAAACGCTAATTCCTAGAGGCGGTCCCAATGCGCCGACGCCTCCGGGTGGCTGCCAGGAGCCGGGAGGTGGTTGTCCCCCCGTTCACCACTGGGACCCAATTTCCTGTGAGTGCGTAGAAGACCCTCCAGGCGTACCAAAATAAAAAAAATCTAGGGCTAGTAACACTCGCTGATACTACCTCATAATTAATTGATTTTTTATAAGCACAGTTTGAAACCTCCTCACCGAGATAAAGCCGCCGCAAAATCCGATCCACTGGGTTCTTGGAATAAGCGCAAATCAAAGTATTTTGTAGCTGCCAAGAGATGATCAAAGACTTCTGCCTGTATGCGTTCATATTCCACCCATTTTGTGGTTTTGGTAAATGCATACACCTCTATCGGTAATCCTGTAGGACCAGGGGCGAGTTCGCGCACAAGGAAATCCATTTTTTTGGTATGAATCTCAGGGTGATTGTTTAGATATTCCTGAATGTAGATACGGTAAATTTCTACGTTGGTAACTTGAGGACCGTCTAACGGAAAATTGCTATTTTTGTGTTGTCGGTCATATTCATTTATTTTTGCTTGTCGTCTCTCAACATATTTTGAAACTAAGTTGATTTTCCCAAATTTTGTAAGCATATTATTATTACAAAAATCAATGCTGGTTTTATCAATGTGTAATGCTCGCTTTATTCGTCTGCCACCACTATCTTGCATTCCACGCCAGTTCTTGTATGAAACCTGCATTAACTTGTGAGTTGGGATAACTGAGATCGTCTTGTCCCAGTTTTGCAGTTTTATAGTATGCAAAGTCATATTAATGACAACGCCATCAGTGTCATAAGATGGGATTCCTAACCAATCGCCTTCCTTGACCAGATCATGTGCAGATATCTGGATGCTGGCAATTAGGGAAAGAATAGTATCTTGAAAAACGAAGAGCAGAATGGCAGTTAATGCCCCCAATCCACTAAGCAAAATGATGGGAGATTCACCTGTGAAAAGTGAAATGCTGAGAATTATTGCAATAATCAGAAGAAGAATTTTTAAGATATCCAGATATCCCTGAATACTGACTCCGGTAAAGCTTGGACTACTTTCATAGACCTGGTTGAGCGCATCGAGTAGGGCGTTCAAAGTGAGTATGCTAATCCAGATAGTAAAAAATAGTGCAAATTTCCGAATTATTTCCTGGTAATAAGGTGCCTGATAAGACAAGGCGTACAACACTAGAAACGGGGCCAGCCAGGCGGCGCGGTAAGGGTGAAGCTTTTTGGCCAGAATGTCGTCATACCTATTCTTGGTTTGGCTGGTTACATAAATTAACCCACGGGAGAATAGTAGTCGGGTTATCAGATAAATCATAAAAAAAGCGGTGACTGCTATAGATAACGCAAATAATGGATTGGCTTGTATCCAGGCTTGAAATTGCTGGGTGCTCATTGCTTAGTCCTTATATATTTTGGTGAATATACTTTGCTTGGATTTGATAGTCTGATAAATATTATCATAGGAGTAAACGCTTGTTTTCGTTTGACAAGAAAAAAGGACGGCGATTATGTACTTTTCCACCGTCCATTTTTAGCTATTCTACTGTAACACTCTTGGCTAAATTTCTGGGCTGATCAACATCCAGACCACGGATGGCCGCAATGTGATAAGCCAGCAACTGGAGCGGGATAACCGTTACCACCGGGCTAAGCATCCAGGGAGTATCTGGTACCCACAAGATCTGGTCAGCCATCTCTTCGACTAGTTCATCGCCTTTGGTGGCTACGGCGATGACGACTCCGCCGCGCGCTTTGGCCTGCTGAATTTGTGAGATCATTTTCTCGTGCCAGGGGTCTTTAGGCGCCAGGCACAAGACAGGCATCTCTTCATCAATTAGGGCGATGGGACCATGCTTCATCTCACCAGCTGGATAGCCTTCGGCGTGGATATATGAAATCTCCTTGAGTTTCAGCGCGCCTTCGTAGGCAATTGGCATGTTGATACCTCGCCCTAGATACAGGCAGTTATGAATATCTTTCAGTGTATGTGCAACTGTCTCAATCTCCGGTTCGCTATTCAGGGTACGGCTGACCAGATCGGGAACCAGGCGTAAGTCTCCGACCAGGGTACGACGTGAATGTTCGTCTATTTCGTTACGCAAATCAGCCAAAAGGATAGCAAGCATGTACTGATCAACTAACGGAGCTGTGAAGGCTTTAGTCGAAGCGACGCCGATTTCGGGTCCTGTCTGCATAGAAATGTACCCATCTGCAATGCGCATTGCCTGAGAGCCAATCGCATTAACGTTACTCCACAGTATCGCGCCTTTTTTACGCCCCTCCTCCATGGCAGCCAATGTATCCGCGGTTTCACCGGATTGTGAAATTGCCAGAACGACCGTATCTTTATCGATGATTGGATCGCTGTAGCGAAACTCCGAACCAATCACAACCTCAGTTGGGATTCGAGCAATTTTCTCAATTAACGTTTTCCCAACCAACCCTGCATAAGCTGCGGTTCCACAGGCGGTGATGTAAATGCGCTGAATACGTTTCGCCAGATCAGGTGTAAGGTTGAGTTCTGGTAGGCTGATACGACCCTCGTTGAAGTCTACGCGTCCAGCTAAGGTGTCGGTAAGCGCGCGTACCTGCTCGTGAATTTCCTTCTGCATGAAGTGACGGTATTCACCCTTCTCAGCCGAAACCGCATCCCAGGCGATGGTGTGCTCTTCTGGTTGTACCACTTCTCCGTCCAAGGTTTCAATTATTACTTCATCTCTGGTAATAACTGCCATCTGGCGCGATTCAAGGAATATCACCTTGCGAGTATGTTCCAAGATGGCTGGAATATCAGAAGCAATGTAATTTTCACCTTCGCCCAGACCGATGACGACACCACCGGCGTTTCCGATGCGCGCGCATACTATTTTGTCGGGTTCATCCGCGGAAAGCAGTACGATGCCGTGTGCGCCCTGTACTTGGTTGAAGGTTCGGCGAGCAGCCTCGGTCAGATTTAGACCACTGGCTTGATTGTGTTCTACCAGGTGCACAATAGTTTCAGTATCGGTATCAGATTTGAATTGTGTACCTTCGGACGTCAATTCATCTTTGAGTTCGAGAAAGTTTTCGACGATGCCATTGTGTACGACGACGACTCGCCCGGATGCGCCCAGATGGGGATGTGCATTCCGAGCCGATGGTTCGCCGTGCGTAGCCCAGCGTGTATGTCCGATACCCGGCGCCCCACTGACGGGTGAACCGTTCACTAACTCTGTCAGACGCTCAAGTTTTCCCGCGTCCCGCCGGACCTCGATCCTGTCTCCGTTTATGACAGCCAATCCGGCCGAGTCGTAACCGCGATATTCCAGACGTTTGAGTCCATTGAGGATGATCGGCGTCGCGTTTCGCGGGCCGATATATCCGACGATTCCACACATAATTTGGGATCCTCCGAATTTATTATCGAAATTTGATTATTAGAGAATAGGTAATTTGATTCAAGTTACAGAAATTTTTCTCAACCTTATTCTTCTATTCTCTTTACTGCCATCCTTTGCGTTTTGCCCGTGCTGTTACCAACGCGGTGTTGTAACAAAGTTGTTTTCGGAGGGAAAGGTGATCGGGTGATGGCGCACCCGGAGGGCTTCCGCTGATCTTTCGATTTTCTCCCGACGATGAAAACGTCGGGGTTAGCTCCATCTTGCGATGAAGAACCCTCTTCCTCGTCATCCCGATTCATAATCAAAACGGGATCATGCGCTGTCTTTCCCAATTTATTTTTTTGGCGCCTCCTCATTATTTCGGTACAGGTTACACATGGAAACATCAAATAACACCGATTTTCCGCGTGATTATACTCGATTCCTTGATTTTCGAAGCAAAAAAGTCCTGTTTTTGTGAAAATTGGGTCTATTGTTAGGTAAAAATCAATTCGATTGGTTGACCCTTACTCTCATTTCCAGTATGATGACAATAGAAAAAAAATATTAAAGGATAACCTATCATGCCTGTTGTATCCAATAAAGTTAATAAACCAGAGCGAGGCCAGAGTTTTATTGAACTTTCCCTGGTGGTGATCTTTCTGATGATATTTGTATCCGGGATAGTTGAATTTGGCTTCCTGCTCAATGATTATCTGAACCTTGTGGATGCCTCTCGTGAAGCGGTGCGCTATTATAGCCCGGCAGACCCCTTTGATTATGGTTCTGATCCGAAGCCCTGGCCGACGGACCCTAATGTAGAATTTTATCTGAGAACGATAGAACTGACTGAGCAAATACTGATGCCATTGGAACTGGATAGCTCACGGGGCGATGATATTGTCGTAACATTTTTCAAGTATTGCAATACTGTATACGAACGTTATCCAGATGATACTGGGTATGCAAGATATTTAAACCAGGGCTCAAAACTGACAAACACTGAAATGCAAAGCCGACTGGACCCCCTCGCGCCTCCAACTGGTGTGTTGTTGGTTGAAATCTTTTACCATAAACCGCAGGTATTGAGATTGCCTGTCTTTACCGAATTTATTCCCGATCCAATTCCTGTATACGTGTATGCAATTATGCCCTTGCCTGCGGCGGAGCCAGATGGTGCGTTATGTTGAAAAAAATATTCTCAAAGATAACTAGAAAATTCAAATACAGATTTCGACTGGGGAACAGCCGCGAGAAGCTGGAGCGCGGCCAGATATTGATCATTGTCACTCTTTCACTGATCGGCCTGGTGGCGGTCGTAGGGATGACAGTTGATGTCGGCCTGCTATACGCCAGCCATGGCAAGCTGCGCCGCTCCGTAGATGCGGCTGCCCTGGCAGCCAGCTCGCAATACAGGGAAGGCTAT